>NZ_WANY01000274.1:0-10384 GCF_015521575.1 Ferroglobus sp. | reverse complement strand
GATATACATCGTGAGCGAATTTTTCAGCCCCATTATGCTCTTTCTGATTTCTCTTGTGATAATTTTTCTTTTAAAGTTTAGACAGGTTTACAAAATTGTTCTAAAAATTTTCTTCTCTTTCTTTTCGATGATCTTCGCAGTTATCGGCGGAATCGTCGTTTTTGAGATACTGGCTTTGGGTTTGATTCTGCTTTTCTTTGGAGCACTTCTGGCGTTAATAGCTGACGGAATGTGACTTTTTCCGCAAAAAAGTTTGTTTTGACGGTTAAAAGAGATAAGTTTAGTCCCGGCTCCCGGATTTGAACCGGGGACCACGGGCTCTCTGCCGCCTGCCAGCGGCAGGACAGACTACAGGCCCGCGCTCTGCCACTGAGCTAAGCCGGGAACTTCAGTTTATGTGTGAGTTGTTTTCTGTATAAATACCTTGTGGAAGAAAACGGGAGGTATTAGGGGCGAATTCAGAATTTAGCAAATTTTTACCCCTCAGATATGGGAAGTTTCAACTATCTTCCAAAATTTTTGGTTTAAAACTTCTTTGACGCAACATTTTTATTTTTAATTTTCAAAAATTAATTATGGAGGAGTATAGGATCAGCACCTTGGAAAGAATCGGCTACAGAATTTCAGCGAGCGTCGAAAAATGGATGCCAGACCCCTTTCTCTTCGCCGTCATTCTGACCTTCATCAGCTACATCATGGGAATAGTTATAGCGAAGCAGTCTCCAGTGGACATGGTTTTGTACTGGTACAAAGGTTTCTGGACCCTCCTTACATTTGCGATGCAGATGGTTTTGATTTTAGTTACTGGCTACGCTTTAGCCTATCATCCAGCTGTACACAAAATGCTCGTCAAGCTTGCTTCGCTTCCCAAAAATGGAAAGCAAGCTGCAGCCCTTGTAGCTTTCTTCGCAATGATCTTCTCTTGGATAAACTGGGGACTCGGGTTGATAGTTGGAGCTCTGCTGGCGAGAGAAGTGGGTAGGCAAGCATATTTTAGAGGAATTCCGGTTCATTATCCAGCAATAGTTACCGCTGGCTACACGGGACTTGGGATGATTTGGCACTGGGGGCTGTCAGCTTCGGCTCCCCTACTTTCGGCAACGGAAGGTCACTTTCTTCAGGATTTAATCGGCATCATTCCAACGAGTGAAACTATATTCTCCGGCTACTCCCTCGCTCTGAGTCTTCTGTCCATTGTGTTCGTTGTCGGGGTTATGTATGCGATTTCCCCTTCAGATCCGAAGGCATGCAGAGGAATAGAGCAATACGCCCCTCACCTACTTGAAGAGGAGAGAAAGGAGGAGAAAGTGGAATTTAAAACGTTAGCCGATAAAATAGAGAACAGCGTGATAATCGGTATTTTGCTGGCTTTAATGGGCATATTTTACATCTTTCACCACTTCGGCGTTCAGAAAAAGGGGCTCGATCTGAACATAGTTAACTTCACCTTCCTCTTCGTCGGTCTTCTGTTATACTTACGACCAATCCGCTACCTGAAAGCATTCTACTCAGCGGTTCCTTCAGCAGCGGGCATCGTTTTGCAGTTTCCGTTTTACGCAGGTATAATGGGGATGATAAAATTCTCCGGACTCGGAAAAATAATGGCAAACTGGCTCATAGGAATCTCAACTCCCACGACTTTTCCGGTAGTTGCATGGCTTGTGGCTGGGCTCGTCAACCTCTTCGTTCCCTCTGGGGGTGGAGAGTGGGCTGTTATAGGTGAAACTATCTCAAGAGCTGCAATGGAACTTGGAGTTCCGATAGGAAAAGCCATAATAGCTTACGGAGCCGGAGACCAGTGGACAAACCTTTTCCAGCCGTTCTGGGCGATTCCTCTTCTTGGAATCTGCGCCGTTAGAGCAAGAGATGTCTTCGGCTACTGCATAACTCTGATGCTGTTTGCTGCAGTATTCTACGCCTTAGCTCTAACCTTCATACCCTACTGAACACTTTTTCATTTTTATTTCCAAACGTATTTATTCGCTCAAGTCAACAATTTTTCATGCTTGAGAGGTTGTTCGTTGAGGTAGATGGCATTAGAATTTCAATTCTGAAGGGTAAGGAGAGAGACGTTTTTTACGTTCACAGCTCCGGGAGTGATGCTTTGCAGTGGGAAAAGCAACTTGAAGAGGTCGGAGGATACGCTATCGATTTACCAAACCATGGAAAGAGCGAGAAAGTTGAAGTCAAATCCGTGGATGATTACGCTTACTATGTTGGTGAGGCCGTAAAAAAGACCATGAAAAAGGCAGTTTTGGTTGGTCACAGTTTGGGTGGAGCTGTTGTGCAAAAGGTTTACCTTAATAACCCAGAAGTCTGCAAAGGCTTAGTTCTCGTCGGGACGGGAGCGAGATTGAGGGTTCTTCCCGACATCCTTGAGGGATTGAAGAAAAATCCGGAAAAGGCTGTTGAACTTATTCTTGAAATGGGATTCGCTGAAAAGGGAGAAGAATACGAGAAAAAGAAGAGGGAGTTTCTTGAAAGAACCGAGGTTCTTCACCTCGACCTGTCTCTGTGCGACAAGTTCGATTTGCTTGAAGATTACAAAAGCGGGAAGATAAAAATTAACGTGCCGACGTTGATCGTTGTCGGAGAAAAGGACAGACTAACTCCAGTTAAGTACGCTGAATTCTTCCACAAACATATACCAAATTCGAAGCTTGTTGTGATAAAAGGAGCGAGCCACATGGTCATGATAGAAAAGCCCGAAGAGTTCAACAAAGCTCTTGAGGAGTTTTTAAAAGAAGTGAGCGGAGAGGAGAGAAGATGAACCGCTCCAACCTTCAAACACCTTTCGATGAATTCAGCATCGCTTTAGCTAATTTCAGCTTGTTTAAACAGAAAGCGAAGATTTTTCTACTCCAAATCTACCAACACCTTTGCCAACCACGCAGAGCTTCGACGTTCGTAACATGAAAACAAAAAGGTGTCAAACGTGGAAAGAAACGAGGGCTTAATGGATAGAATCGCAAGGTTGATCGTAGGAGCTTTTTTGCTGATAGCCGGAGCAACAAACTACCTTCCGCACGGAATGTTACTCGTCGTCTTGGGGATCGCTCTGATGTTTACCGGAGTTACTGGTTTCTGTCTTCTTTACAAAATTTTAGGGATAAAAACGTGCAGAAACGAGTGTTAAAAAATTTAGAAGAGTTCGTTTAAGTAAATAAGGTGCTTTCCAAGTTTTCCACCGTAGTTTCCTGCAGTTATTTTTACAACTCCCGGAATCTTCGTAGCAGCTTCGATTCCAACTTTCATAGCCTCTTTTACGGCATCAACGCTAATTCCGTTTATGACGATCTCGTATACCGCCTTAACTCCCTCCGGAATCTGCGTATCCGGAACTTGCTCCCTTATGCTTGGTGCGAACTTTTCGTTCGTTGAAGCTTTCAGGAACTTGTACTTGTTCGCTCCAACTTTCGATCCAGATGCTACTATTCCTCCGGGGAAGGGAGTTATAACTCCCTCAACCTCAAAAATGGCATCTACCGCAGCTTTTGCAGCAGCCAAAGCTGAAGGCTGAGTCTCGCCGAAGATGAAGAAGTTACCTCCGGCAATTCCGTTCACGTAGCCAATCTCGTTCTCGATCAAAAAGTCTCCTTCCATCATCGGCACAGCCCACATTTTTCTGCCGTAGAGGTCTAACTGCTTCTCGTAGCCGTCTCCGAAGAAGCGGAGTTTGTTGCCAGTGTCGAATTTCTCTTCAGCATCTGGCAATCCGTTGAAGACAGCTGTTGTGGGAGCCGTCAACACGCACTGCCCGAGCCTCGCCAATAGTTGCTCTTCCAAACCTTTCTTGCTCATGTGGCAGATTTGGATGTAGTACCCCGGTCTTCCGTCTGGAGTTTCGCTCGGCAAAGCTTTCTTCTCAATTCCCGCCTCAGCCGGGCACATTATTACCGAAGTTCCGAAGCCCGTTGCTTCATTAGCGGCTACGTAAGCCCAGTAGTAGTCGTAGGCGGTTATCAAAACCCTCGCAACCTTTATGTCAAAAGCCTCCGCATACGTCTCTTCCACTTCAACACCATTCACTTTCATTTAAAACCACCCGAAAAAAGTTGGTTTGAAAGGATATTAAATTTTTGAAATTTTATCACACATCCTGAAGCTTTCCACTCAGAAAATCGTCGTACGCTTTCAAATCAAGCAAACCGTGTCCGCTGAATCCGAACAGGATGACCTTCTCCTCGTTCTCCTCCCTCGCTTTGATGGCTTCGTCGATTACAACCCTTATTGCATGGTTGGTTTCGGGAGCAGGAACTATTCCCTCCGTTCTCGCAAACATCAATCCAGCCTCGAAGGTGGGAATCTGTTTCACAGCTCTCGCTTCAACCAATCCGTTTTTAACGAGAATGCACAAGGTAGGAGCGTCTCCGTGATATCTCAACCCTCCAGCGTGAATCGGCGGAGGTATAAACTCGTGTCCGAGGGTGTACATCTTCAGCAAAGGTGTCAGTCCAGCTGTATCTCCAAAGTCGTATCTGTATTCCCCCTTCGTTAAAGTCGGGCATGCAGCCGGCTCTACGGCTATTATCTTCGTCCCCTTCCTCTCAACATCTTTCACAAAAGGATAGCTTAGCCCGGCAAAATTGCTTCCTCCTCCAACGCAGCCAACTATTATATCTGGCTCCTCACCTATGCTTTCAAGCTGCTTTTTCGCCTCAAGCCCGATTATCGTCTGGTGGAGAAGAACGTGGTTTAAAACGCTCCCAAGACTGTACTTCGTGTCCTCATGCTTTGCAGCGTCCTCAATTGCCTCGCTTATTGCGATTCCCAAACTCCCTGGGTTGTTCGGATCTCTCTCAAGTACTTTCCTTCCGCTCTCCGTTCTGTCGCTTGGAGAGGGAATTACCTCTCCTCCCCAAGTCTCCATCAGAATTCTCCTGTAGGGTTTTTGATGGTAGCTGACCTTAACCATGTAAACCGTACACTTCAGATCGAATAGCTTAGTGGCAAAGCACAAAGCAGAACCCCATTGCCCTGCTCCTGTCTCAGTCGTGAGCCTTTCGACTCCCTCTTTAGCGTTGTAATACGCTTGGGCAACAGCCGTATTAGGCTTGTGACTTCCCGGTGGGCTGCCTCCTTCATACTTAAAGTAAATTCTTGCGGGGGTTTTTAGGTATTCCTCCAGTTTTTTAGCCCTAATAAGTGGAGTTGGTCTCCAGAGAGCGTAAATATCCCTTACCTCCTCAGGAATTCTTATCCATCTTTCTTGGCTCATTTCTTGCTTTATTAAGGCTTTTGGAAAAATAACTTCGAGTTCCTCCGGCTTCACAGGCTCGTTCGTTGCCGGATTTAGCGGAGGTGGCAACTCCTCCGGAAGATCTGGGAGTATGTTGTACCACTCCCTCGGCATTTCATTCTCATCTAACAGGATTTTTCTCATGATGTGTGCTTGCTCCTACAATATTTAAAGGTTGTGACTGTTTTATCTCACCAATAATTGCCTTGAATGTCAATTGCAGCGTTCCGCAAATTCGAAACTTTTACCTTCAAAATTAAACTTCTTTCTGCAACAGCGCAAAAATATTTATTCCTCGTTTTTGATGGAAACTCATGAAACTCGTTAAAATTCTGCTAATACTCTCTTTAATTTTCGCTGGATGTTTGCAGGCTGAAAAGGGAATATACAAGGACATCTCAGTAGATGAGGCTTATGAGTTAATTCAGAAAAACAAGAACAACCCGAACTTCGTCATCCTCGACATACGTACTCCAGAGGAATTCGAAAGCGGGCATATTGAGGGAGCGATAAACATCGATTATTACTCTCCAAACTTCAAAGAAGAACTGAAAAAGCTTGACAAAAACAAAGTTTATCTCATCTACTGCAGAACCGGTCATAGGACGAGTTTAGCAATGCCTATATTCAAGGAACTCGGCTTTAAAGAGGTTTACAACATGCTCGGAGGAATTACTGAATGGAAAAATAGGGGATATCCAGTGGTGGATTAGTCCTCAAGCAGCTCAGTTAAATCCCATTCCTCTTCTTCGAATTCGAACTCCTCTTCCTCTTCAAATTCTTTTTCGAGCTCTTCAAGCTCCTCCCTAATCAGCGAAACTGCCTGCTTCACAACGCTTTTGTACTCTTCGAGATTCGGATTGTATATGTTCCAAGCGAGCTTAACGTCTTCTCCTTCCTTTTTTTCCATTTCTTCAATTCTCTTAAGAGTTGTTTTTGCTGTTTCAAGAACCCAGTAGTCTCTAACAACGCTCTCAACCTCAACGAGATTTTCCGGGACAACTGAAACGAGTTTCCTTGTTACGCCTTCGAAGACTCTAACCTTCCCGACCAAAGCTACTATCACCGGCGGCTCAAGATCGAGCAAAGCTTCTACTGCCTCGCTGTTAAACCTTCCAGCGTAAGCGTAAAAAACTCCGGTTGGATCGCTCAACCTAATTCTCCACAGGTTTGTGTCCGGTCTTACTTCTTCTTTATCAAGCAGAACGCTAACGGAGAAAATCCTGTTCACCCTCTCTCCCAAAGGTGTCAGAGCGTATTTGACGTTTTCATCCTGCAGAACGTGAGTCGACCTCGTTAATTCGTACGCAAAAACCCTCTTAGCGACTTCTCTCCTTCTTATCATATCGCCTCACCCAGAAGTTTGAATTCCTTCAACTCCGGCTTGTAGAAGTCAACTTCCTTTACGAGGATGTATCTCCCTCCTTTCGTCCCCGTGACCTTGAAGTACCTTCCGAGCAACCTCGACTTCAACTCTGAAAGAACAGCTCCCCTGTCAAGCTTTTCCTGAGCGATTTTCTTAGCCTCTTCAAGCCCTATTCCCGTGAGGGATTTAACGTTTTCCTCGTTCAGGATTATTTCGTAAACGCTTTCGCCATCATCGAGAACTCCCTTTATTCTCAAATCGTCGTAACTTTCGACTTTTCCGTGCTCAGGGCAGCTTTCCTTTATCATAGCCCTCCCGCAAACGCCACATCTCTGTATAAGTCCGCTTCCCTGCTGGATTGACACGAGAGCCCCCACTATGCTAACCTCCCTTGGAGGTAGAGGAACGTCTTCCTCAAGCTCCACTATGCTGCTAAATCTGTTCACGTTGATCTGCATTCTTCCCTGAAATGAGTCAGTTACGACATTCTTGAAAAGGTACGATTTACCCTCTTCGACTTCTCCCTTCCCAGACTTCGCCCAGATGACGAACTTTATCATTCCCGTTTCATCCCCTATCAATCCAACCTGAGAGACGTTTGGAGAAGAGGTGTCCCAAAGTTGGGCGACTTTAGCTTTAACGCTCACCCACACGCCGGGCTTCGTTATTTCGGCAATTTTCACAAGAGGAGATTCTCGTTCGAAGAGAATTTCCCTCGGCAACCCGTGTTCTCGGATTAGGTAATTAGTGATCGTCCTTATTATCTCCCCCTCAGGAACTTTAAACTCGTTGAGAAGTAAATCTACCCGCTTTTTTATCTCATTCTTGTTAACCTTTACTCCATGCCTCTCGAACTTTTCGAGGATCTTTTGGGTGATTTCTTCGACTTTATCCATGAAAAAAGACTTTACAAATCTTGACTTAACACTTTCGCTTAATTTTTACGGAAAACAATTAATAGTCCAAAAATCATTTTACTACATGGAAGATTTAGCTAAGAAACTTGGAGCTGACATTTTCGGAGTTGCAGATCTGGACTTGGTAAGGGATTATCCAACAATCCCAAACAACCTGCTTGAAGGTTTTAAAAGGGGAATCGTCATCGGAGTTAAGTTGAGCGATGCCGTTTTCGATTCTCTTCCTGCTTCAAGACCGCTTTACGCAAAGCAGTACGAAGTGGCAAACGCTACGCTTGATAGAATAGCCTTCATCCTTGCTAACGAGATAGAAAAGAGGGGATATAAAGCGATTCCAATCCCAGCTTCAAAGATTTTGAAAAACACAAACTGGAGAAGCTTTATTTCTCACAAAGCTATAGCGAGAGCTGCTGGAGTTGGATGGATCGGAAAATCCCTGCTTCTTGTAACGGAGAAGTACGGACCGAGAATTAGACTCGCAACAATTCTCACCGATATGCCTCTTGAAGCTGGAGAACCCATGAAAAATAAGTGTGGTAGCTGTAGAGAATGCATCGAAGCTTGTATAGTAAAAGCGTTGAAGGATTCCAATTTCGAGGACTACCCAAAGAGAGAGGAGGTTTTCGACGTTGAAAAGTGCGCAAAGAAACTCCAAGAGTTTGCCGCAGATCCCGACATAGGATATATGGTTTGCGGAATTTGCGTTAAAGTCTGCCCATACGGATTAAAGAAATCGGGAGGCGAAAGTTGATCTCTCCTCTTTGCAAGAATTTGCGTAAACGCATTTTTCGCACATCCAACTTTCTTCTCTTTCTGGGATAATTCCCTTCTCAACCTTCCGGACTTTTTCTATAATTCTCAAAGCGTTGTATTTGTCCCTTCTGCTCACATTGATTCTCTCAAGCTTTCCGTCGTAGCAGTAGTATACGTATGCGGTGTCGATTCCGGTGAGGATGGAATAGCAGGCAGCTTTAATTCTATTTTCAAACCTCTCTTTTTTCGGAACTTTAAGAGAAACCCACAAAAAAGAGTTTTCGTGCACTTCATCAACTATTCCGCTTAACTTCAATTTTTCAGAATAGTAATACTGCTCCCACTTCAGCGGAATTAACTTTTCAAGCTCATCCGAAAACGTGAAGTTTTTGGAAGCTTCAACGAAGATGTCCCTTGCTTCTGGATAAAGTGTGGAGAACCTTTCAAACGCCCAGTCGTAGTCAAAACCCTTTCTTAGGCTGAGGAAAATTTCTCTCGCCGCCTTTAATGGCGTTGGAAAATCTCTTGGGTGATGAATTGAGAAGAAAGCAAGTCTTTTACATTTCACAAAGTTGACGACATCACTTACTCTTACCACAACGGAGATTTTATGTGGAAAAATTAAGCTTTTTGGTTTTAGGTTACGCGGACAGACAGCACAAGCTTTAGCTTTAAAGTTAAATCTTCCGCTCTTTTCCGTCGACTTCTCAAAAATCTTTTCGAGTTCTGCAATCTCAATGTTCTCTGATTTCTTCTCTTTCCTCGCTGAAAAACTCATCAAGAGTCTTCATTGCGAACACCCTCAACGCTATCAATAAGAACCATATTTTCGCCTTCGCAAGCACCTCTAAAATCGTTATCGAACGAAATCAGATATTTTATCCCGTAAAATTTGCATGTAGCTAAAATTAAAGCGTCGTTTGGCAATAAATTACAACAACGTGAAAAGCTCCTGTATTTTGTTTTGATTTTTTAGCTCGTAACCCTTTTCCCAGTTATCGCCTCAAGATAACCATAAAAGCTTCGCTAAAAACTATAGCGTTCGAATGAAGTCCGAACATACTCCTAAGCCCGGATAAATCCACCTTACCCTCGATATGGTTGATAAGGACGTTAGTATCGATAAACACCTTTAAATTCTCCATTCTTCTTCTACCTCTTCGAGCAACCTGCTGAGATTCTTGCCCTCGAACTTTCCCTGTAACTTCCTTAGATTATATTTCGAGTATAATCCCCCACTCAATTCTTTCGATTACTTTGTTCAAGTCAACAACTTTTAAGATTTTGTCTGGAACATTTATCTTAACAGTAATCTCGCCCATCGCAAAGTCCCGAATAAAGTCTTACGCATAAAAACTGTTTAAGAACTCTGAGAGTTCAAAAATCTCCAAACCCCAGTCCGACGAGTATTTCGTTTAGTTATTTATTTATTAATTTCCTTTTCCTTTCTTAAGATAACTCCTAAGTCTCCAAGAAATTCATCCACGTTTCTATACTGCTCGTCCTCAAAGACACTTGCGCATCTCAAAAGACTTAAGTTGTAATCGTTTCTCCTCGCTTCTTCAATTGTTATAAGCCTCAGCGGTTAGATGCAGGTAAAAACATGCGGGGGGCGGGATTTGAACCCGCGGACCCCTACGGGACAGGGTCTTAAGCCCTGCGCCTTTTCCTGGCTCGGCAACCCCCGCAGCTCTGCAGAAATAATATACCTACTTTGGTTTAAAGAATTTGTGGGACACTTTGCGAAAGTATATAACTACTCGCGGTAGAACATTCAGCATGGGTAAATATGAGGGTAAAGAAGTTCCAGATGAAGAGGACGAACTCCTACTTAAACTTGCTGAAAGACAGCTTAAAGCCGATTACCGCCGAAGTCTCGGTAAAGAGTTTGAGAGAAGATACCTGGATGCCAAAATCAAAGAGTTGCTGAAAAAGAAGACTAAGTAGTTACTGAGAATGTAGAAGAGCTTCGATCTCGTTGCTCCAACGAAAGTTACTATCAATCACAGCTCAAAACTACATTTGTTTTAAATTCGTAAGAGCAAAAGCTTAAACGAACGTTCTTGGAAAAGGAAGCGCAAAATATTCGCTAAAGGTTTCCCACATAGC
>NZ_WANY01000273.1:0-2889 GCF_015521575.1 Ferroglobus sp. | reverse complement strand
TCGATGGAAGGATTGAAGGTACGCTAACCTACAGTAGATCTGCGAGCGGTAAATCGAAGGAGCTCAGGTTAGAGCTTGTATTCGATCACGGCATGACAAGGTATGGAGCTATGCTGGCCAGAATGAAAATGCCAGGCGAAGTACGGTTTTCGTGGAAACCAGCGTTGGATAGCGTGATATACATCCTTGCATCCAGTTTGAGTCCAATTTCCCCCGAGACGGGTGATGGAGAAAGCCTGTATAAAAGGACAGGTGGTAATGGGTGATGCGTGGTCGAAGATAAGATCGGCTAAGCTGAGGCTGGTACTCGACATACCCTTTGCGTCGGATGTAATAGACGAGACGGAGATAGCGATAAAGCCCTCATCTTAGAAAAATTTTTAGGTTATAAAGAAACCCCGTATTTGTGAAACTCTCGCTAAGGTGCGACGCTGAAACTGCTTTGAGGACGATCGAGGAGTTTTTCAGAACGAGAGAATTAAAATTCGAAAAGAGGGTTTACTACACAAGAATCGGTTTGAGAAAGGTGGAGTACGAGTTGGAAGGGGGAATGGTGGTCGTTGTAGTTTACTTAAATGGAGTCGACGTAAAAATCCCGAGAAATCTTAAAGATTTGGGGCAAATTCTCAGCGTTTACGAGGTGAGAGGAGAAGAAGAAATAAAGAAAAAAGACCATCATGACTTAAAACTCGATCTTCAGATATACGAAGGGAAGCTGAAAGTTGCGAAGCGGGGAATTGTAATTAGGTCGATAATTCTGCTGTTTATAGTATTCCTCGCAAATCCTCACCTCAACGCCGGAATGATTGTCCTTCTCCTTTTTCTAATGCTCGCGTTTCCGGAGGCAAGATCTCGCTTCAGTCTTGCCGAACCGACGGAATGGGCTATTCCGCTTTTACTCCCCTACTACGCTAAAAAGATCAGAGAAGTCAAAGAAAGACTTAGCTCAAGGTAGCTTCCTTATTCTGAACTCGCAAACGTCATAGCCGGTTCCCCAGCATTTAACTTCCTCGACTTCATAAACCTCTCCGCTTTTCTTCCTAAGAACTCCTTCGATTATCCCTTCGTCGATCTTGCAGTAGGGCTTTCCAACAGCGGGAAGATGAGCGCAGTTGTAACAATCCTCCACAACGAATTTTTCTTTGCTTACCTCCGCAACTTTCCCGAGCTTTAGCTTCTCCCAGAGGTCAGCTAAGGACTCCAAGCCGTCGTCAACCCTTTCGGCGATGGCGAAATATCCCACGTCGAATCCCACTTTTTTAAGAAGCAAGGAGTTATTCAAGCTCACAACGTTTAAAAGCCTGAGAAGCGTTCTAAGGAGTTCTCCTCTGCTTAACTCGAAGTCTTCGAGAATCAGCTTTTCGTGAGGGAGGATGAACTCAGGATTGTGAAGCCTTGATACGTAATACTTCTTTATGAAATTCCTCTCCAACTTCGTCGAAACTACTTTAACAAATCCGAGCCTTTCAAGGTGCTTTAAGTGATGAGAGACGGTGGCTTTGCTTAATTTCAACTCCTTAGAGAGCTGAGTTACCGTTTTAGGTTTCTTCAACGCTTCAAGGATTTTCACCTTGCTTTCGTCGATCACATATTAGCTTCTCGTTCGTACGATATAAATCTATCGGTTCGACATTAATCTAACCGTAAGATTTATATGGAACAAGAGTGGAAAAGAAAGCATGGTGGAGTACGGAGATAATAAGAACAAGATTGGTGTGACGAAGGGAACGGAGCTTGAAGAAGCTGTAAACAACGAGTTCAGAGGAGAAACGATGGAAGTCGGCTTGTATTTAGCAATAGCCAGACAAGCTGAGAGGGAGGGTTATCCGGAAATTGCGGCGATTCTAAAGAGCATAGCTATGGATGAAGCCTATCATGCGGCGAGATTTGCTGAGTTGAACGGAATGATAAAGGATTCGCTGAAGGAAAGCCTTGAGTACATGCTTGAAGGGGAAATGAAGGCGAACAAGTGGAAGAGGGAAGTGGCTGTCAAAGCGAAGGAGCTTGGGATAGACGAAGCTCATGACATATGGGATGAAGCTTCAAGAGATGAATACAGGCATGCCGAAGCTCTTAAAGGTCTGTTGAAAAGGTACTTTTCGTAGTTCGCTTTTCTAAACACCATTTTTTAATTTCAGACACTCGAAGTAAATTTTTATCTTCCGACGAACAATTTCTACATACCGATGATGACCCCTCCCCTAACTGAAAAGTGATGAATTTGCCGATTACTGAGGTTTGAAGAACCCACAGCTTTTGAACCTTATTCTTCCTTCTCTAAAATCTTCAGTCCAGTTCGGAAAGACCTTAGATATCTTATTCTCAAAGTACACGCACCGATAGTGGTCGAGCTTTTTGTAATTCTTGCAATTTAGGCAACCCATGAAATCAAATTAACTTGATATTATTTAAAACTTTCTGGAGTAGAAGATATATATTTCTTTGCGAATCTTGAATTATGCTCGTCTTCACCCTCGATGTTGGATCGAGAACGCAAGACTTCATGCTCTTCGACTCGAATGAAAATCCGAGAAACTTCGTTAGAGCAATTCTACCTTCTCCCACGGTTATACTCGGTAGAAAAATAAGGAGGCTTGCAGAAGAAGGAAGGGATGTATTTTTAGCTGGATACACGATGGGTGGAGGTGCAGTTTCACAGGCTGTTAAAGAAGCTGTGGGAAAAGTTAACGTTTTTGCGACGGAAAAAGCCGCTTTAACGATAAACGACGATCTGGAAAAAGTTAAGGAGATCGGAGTTAAAATAACTGAAAACGGTGAGGGAGAAAGGATAGTTCTTAAAGATGTCTTCCTTGAAAGTTACGAAAAATTTCTTGAAAGTTTCTCCCTTGAAATACCGGAGATCATAGCTGTCGCGGTACAAGATCACGG
>NZ_WANY01000272.1:0-5897 GCF_015521575.1 Ferroglobus sp. | reverse complement strand
TATCTCATAAGACAACTCTACGAAATAAAGCCGGACGTGATAGTTTGCCTCGGAAGACATTCAGCAAGGGAGATACTGAACTTTTTCGGTAAGAAATTCAGAGGGATATCCGCTGATAGAGGTAAGATTTTCGAAGCAGAACTTGACGGAAAGACAGTAAAGATTATTCCGACGTATCATCCAGCGGCAGTTCTGTACAAACCGCAGCTGAAGGAGTACTTCGAAGAAGACATTAGGAAGGTTGCGAGCTTCTTTAAAAGAAAAACACTTCTGGATTTTATAGGAGAGTAAAAAAGGTTAAAGTTAAAATTTTTTAGTTCACCAGATTTACGGCTCTTCCTAAAACCGTCAGCGAGATCTTCACGTTCTTTCCTACCCTCTTCGTCTCTACGAGTCCGTCCTCTTCCAGTCCTCTGAGGTGGTAGCTCATTCTTGCTCTCTGTGCCATGTACTTCTTGTGATCGGTCGTTCTACCTTCAAGAAGTTCTATCAGCTTGTTTATCGACTCTACCTCTCCTCCGTTTGCTTCGATAACCTTCAGGATTTCAAGTTTGTCTTCGGAAACTTTTTTCATCGGAGGAACAGGTATCTCAATGACCCTTTCAATTCCGACCTCCTTTCCTTCCTCGTACTTCGGCATTGCCGTGTAAAGCTTGCTTCCCGAAACCTGAGCAGCTATGTAGGCGGAAATAGTTAGCGTCTTTGGAGCTTCGGTGATGTTGATGTAAACGTCGTTACCAGCCTTTAGATCCCCTCTAATTGCTTCAAGAACCTTTAGCATTGATTCAAAAACTTCGTACTGGTTAACCTCAATCATTTCGACGTCGATCAGCACCTTTAAAACGTCTTTCAGCTTTTCTGCCACGCTTTTAACATCTGCGTAGTAAACTAAATACGCTTTGTGTATCGGATATCCGCTTGCCTTTATGCTTTCCATCACCTTCTCCGCATCGCCACCCACGAACACAACGTGCACGACTGCCATGTTGTTCCATTGGATGGAATAATAAATAAATTTTTCTACATCGCTAAAATCGTCTTCTCTGATTACACTTTGTTAAGTTATAGGCGAAATTAGAAAAAGATAACAGCAATATGAATTGATAATCGAGCGTTGAATCAACAACTATATAATGCAGAGTAAAGAGAGATGTAGTGAAATGAAGAGAGTCAGAGTTTATGTTAGCGGTGTCGTACAGGGAGTGGGATTCCGGTATTTCACTAAAAAAGTTGCGAGAGAAATTGGCGTCAGGGGTTACGTCATGAATCTCAACGATGGTAGAGTTCTTGTTGTCGCTGAAGGGGAGGAAGAGCAGATAGAAAAACTGATATCGGCTTTAAAGGTAGGTCCAAAATCGGCAATAGTTAAAAACGTCGAGGTGATTGAGGAAGAGTACAAGGGAGAATTCGAAAACTTCGAGGTGAGGTATTAGTGCTTGCCAAGAGGATTATCCCTTGCTTGGATGTCACGCTCGATGAAAAAGGAGCGAGAGTCGTTAAGGGAGTTGAGTTCGTAAATCTGAGGGATGCTGGAGATCCAGTGGAATTGGCGAAGAGGTACGATGAGGAAGGAGCGGACGAACTCGTCTTCTTGGACATCACAGCTTCAGCTCACGGAAGGAAGACTATGGTTGATGTTATAGAGAGGACCGCAGAAGAAGTTTTTATCCCTTTAACTGTTGGTGGAGGGATAAAAAGTATCGAGGACATAAACGAAATGCTTTCCGCCGGAGCGGATAAAGTTTCGATTAATACCGCAGCTGTGAAGAATCCGGAGTTTGTTAGAGAAGCTGCTGAAGTGTTCGGAAGTCAGTGCATAGTTGTGGCGATAGACTGTAGAAGGAATTTCGATCTCGGCAAAGGTAAGTACTTTGTCGAGCTTGAGGACGGAAGGAAAGCTTGGTACGAGGTTGTGATCTACGGGGGAAGAAAGCCCACTGGCATCGATGCTGTTGAATGGGCTAAAAAAGTGGAAGAGCTTGGAGCTGGCGAAATTCTTCTAACTTCGATGAACAGGGACGGGACGAAGATTGGTTACGACATTCCGATAACGAGGAAAATAAGCGAAGAGGTGAAAATTCCGGTTATAGCTTCCGGAGGAGCTGGAAAGCCGGAACACTTCTACGAAGCGTTCACAGTAGGAAAAGCTGATGCTTGTTTGGCTGCGAGCATTTTCCACTATAGAGAAGTGGAAATAGAAGAGTTGAAAAGATATTTGAAAGAAAAAGGGATTCCTGTCAGGGTCTGAAAGCTACAACTTCCATTTCTATGTCAACACCTTTCGGAAGATCTGACACTCCTATAACAGATCTTGCCGGCTTGTTTTTAAAGTATCTCTCATAAACCTTGTTGAATTCATTAAACTTCGACAGATCTTTTAAGTAAACCGTAACTTTGACGACGTTTTCCAGATCAAGACCAACGTCTTTTAAAATTACTCTAACGTTTTCTATAACGGTCTTAACCCTCTCTTCGAACTTTTCCGGAATTTCTCCATTCTCTCTTATTGGTATCTGCCCCGAGACAAACACGAACTTTTCAACCACCACTGCATGGCTGTAAGGTCCTGCTGGCTTAGGAGCGCTTTCGGAAATCACGAACTTCATGGATATTCTTGAACGAAGGGCATTAATAGATTTTACATATCGGTAAGCAAAGTGTTTAAAACAGAAACCATAAGCTTCGGCTGTGAAGATATCTGAGTTTCAGAAATTAATAAAAGACCTTTATTTCGAAAAGGATAAGAAGAGGGGATTAGACAAGACCTTCATCTGGTTCGTAGAAGAGGTTGGTGAGTTGGCTGAAGCTATAAGAAAAGGCGAAAATGTAGGAGAGGAAATAGCAGATGTGTTTGCTTGGTTGGTTAGTTTAGCCAACATACTTGGAGTTGACGTGGAAAAAGAAGTCTTGAAAAAGTATCCTTACAAGTGCGTTAAGTGCAACAAAATCCCGTGCGAGTGTGAGGAACATGTTTCTGATCGTTAGGGATGAGGATATAAAAAACGGTTTGACGACGGACAAGTACTTCATCTGGACGGAGAATGTTTTGAAAGCGAAGGGAAAAAATCCTCTTGTTGTTGCCGAAGTTACAGCCTCGACTTGGGGAATTTTCGCCGGGTTAAACGACGCTCTAAAGCTTTTGGAGGGAATAAACGTCGACGTATACGCGATGGATGAAGGCACTCTTTTCTTCCCCCACGAACCGGTTTTAACCATTGTCGGAAGGTATTTAGATTTTGCAAGGTTTGAAACCGCTCTACTTGGCTTCATCTGCCACGCTTCCGGGGTTGCCACCGAAGCCTTCAGAACGAAGCTTGCTGCTGGAGATAAAAGAGTTCTATCGTTCGGAACGAGGAGGCAGCATCCTGCTTTAGCTGCTTTCATAGAAAGATCTGCTTACATCGGTGGAGTTGATGGAGTGAGCAATTATGCCGCTGAGAAGTACCTTGGAATAGAGAGCGTTGGAACGATGCCCCACGCACTGATAATTTCGTTCGGAAACCAAGTTGAAGCTTGGAGAGCTTACGATGAAATCGTTGATGAAAAAGTCCCGAGAACGATGCTGATAGACACCTACTTCGACGAAAAAACCGAAGCCATATTGGCTGTTGAGAACGTAAAGAGGGTTGATGCCGTCAGACTCGACACTCCGAGCAGCAGGAGAGGAAATATAAGAAAAATAATCGAGGAAGTTAGATGGGAGCTAAAAATCAGGGGTAAAGAAAACGTGAGGATAGTTTTGAGCGGGGGAGTTAATGCTAAGGACGTTTACGAGCTGAGAGACATCGTTGACGCTTTTGGTGTCGGCACTTCTATAGCCGGCGCTCCACCGATAGATTTCAGCCTCGATATAGTGGAGAGGGAAGGAAAGTTCGTTGCTAAGAGGGGAAAGAGAAGCGGAATGAAGCAGGTTTACAGGGACTGGGAGAAACTTGAGGATGAAATGAGGTTGTTCAGAGAAGAGGCTCCAAAAGGTAAGGAGCCACTTATCAAAAAGTACATGGAAAGAGGGAAGATTATCAAGGATTGTAACGTGGAAGAGGCGAGGAAACTGAGTTTAAGGCAGATGGAGATAATAAGAAATCTTGGGAAGGTTGAGGAATTTGTCCTCTCTTAATTATCTTATCACTGTTAACTTTCTTAAAATAAAATCATAAGTTTTATTTTCTGAGTAACACAACCGATGCTATGGATGTTAAGAATATCTTAAAAAAGGCTAAGGATTTTCACGGACATGTATGTCCCTTTTTGGCTCTTGGGGTGAGAGCTTCTCAGATTGCCATGGAAGAGCTTGGAATAGCGAGAGTTGGGCTGGAAAGTATAGGGGAAGATGTTTTAGCGGTTGTTGAGTGCAACAACTGCTTTGCTGACGGAGTTCAGGTTGCCACTGGATGCACATTCGGGAATAATAGCTTGATATATTTGGATGTCGGAAAGAACGCTTTCACCCTCGTCAGAAGAAGGGACTGGGAAGGCGTAAGGGTTTACGTTGATGCTGATAAAGTGAGCGAGATGTATTTTAGCGAAGATGTTGAAGAGCTTTTCAGAAAAGTTGTTGTGAGGAGGGAGGCAAGTAAAGAGGAGGAGGAAAAGTTAGCAGAGTTATGGGAGGAGATAAGTTGGAAAATAATTGAAGCCCCAAGGGAAATTTTCAAGATAGAGAGGGTAAGGTTTTCGCCAATCGAGAGGGCACCAATTTTTGAGAGCGTAAAATGCAACGGGTGTGGTGAACTC
Source organism: Ferroglobus sp. (assembly GCF_015521575.1). Classification (NCBI taxonomy): domain Archaea; kingdom Methanobacteriati; phylum Methanobacteriota; class Archaeoglobi; order Archaeoglobales; family Archaeoglobaceae; genus Ferroglobus; species Ferroglobus sp. The sequence goes on along the minus strand of NZ_WANY01000272.1, from coordinate 1,163 downwards.
GTGATGAAAACCAGAGTTAAAGACGGACTGTGCTTAAAATGCAGGGGTGAGTTTTACGGAGTAGTGGGTAGGGGAATCGTAAAGTTTTCGGATAGCAAGTTTGAAGAGGTGATTTAATGAGAAAAATTTTGCCCGTTCTCGTTTTACTCCTCTTACTATCCGGATGCTCCGAAAAGAGTGAGGTTGAGAGGAGTTTCGTAAAAATCGTTGACATGGCTGGAAGAACCGTGGAAGTTCCCGAGAAAGTTGAAAGGGTGGTGGCAATAGGTCCCGGGGCTTTGAGGTTCGTAGTTTACCTAAACGCAGCGGACAAAGTTGTAGGAGTGGAGGATGCGGAAATTTACTGGGATTCAGCGGGAAGACCCTACAGAATGGCACATCCAGAATTTTCCGAACTACCTGTTATCGGCAAGGGCGGACCAAATCCGGTTCCAAATCTTGAGAAGATCGCCGAATTGAATCCGGATGTAATATTTGTCACGGCAAATCCCAAACTTGCTGATAGCATTCAGGAAAAGACGGGAATTCCAACGGTTGTTGTCAGCTACGGATCTTTTGGTAAATTCGATGACGAAGCCTTTATCGGGTCGATAACGCTCGTTGGCAAAATACTTGACAAAGAAGAAAGAGCCGAGGAAATTGTTAAATTTTTAAAAGAAACAGTAAGGGATCTTGAGAGGAGAACCGAAGGTATTCCGGAGGATAAGAAGTTAAGAGTTTATGTTGGGGCGTTAAGTTACAAGGGTGGACACGGAATAGAATCTACTCAGTGCGATTTTCCTCCGCTGACAGTATTGCATGCGAAAAACGTGGTTTGCGAGGCGAACGTCAAGGGAATAATTTTCGTCGATAAGGAGAAACTTCTTGAATGGGACCCGGACGTGATTTTCATTGATGAGGGTAACTTACACTTGGTAAAAGCTGACTTTGAAAAGAATAAAGAGTTCTACATGTCCCTTAAGGCATTCAGGGAAGGCAGGATCTACGGAATTTTGCCCTTTAACTTCTACTGGACGAACGTCGAAATAGCCTTGGCAGACGCCTATTTCATCGGAAAGGTACTCTATCCGGAGAGGTTCGCGGACATAGATGTTGAAAAGAAAGCCGACGAGATAATAGAGTTCTTCGTCGGGAAAAAGCTTTACGGGGAGCTTGCGAAAAGG
>NZ_WANY01000271.1:0-12192 GCF_015521575.1 Ferroglobus sp. | reverse complement strand
GGATAACCAGGCTACCCCACGGCCCCCCAACTAAGAGCAAACAGAAGGATATAAAAATTCTCCGCTGCAAACCTAACTTACCTCGAACTTTTCAACTTCGTACAAAGCAGTTCCAAGGTGATCCATCAAGCGAGCTAAAGAAATTTTGAAGGTTTTTGTGCCAAGTAAGGTAAAATTTAAATCTCCCCCTTGAGATTTTCTGCCATGAGAAAAATCCTGCCATTGATGCTCCTCCTGCTCATTGGAGTTGCTTTGGCAGCGGAGCAAATTTCGAGTGAAAACTTTTCCGAACCAATCATCGAGCCAAAACTGAAAGATTTTTACCTTCCTGGGGATGAAATAAGTTTCAACCTCACAATCCAGCCGAAAACGGACGATGATGCGAAAAAGATAGATGGAAGGTATTACGAGTTTAACACCTCCCTTGAAAATCCGGAGATTACCGTTAAAGTCGTTTACGGAGGAACGGGGGCTATAAGATACTTTACTGGAAAGGAGTACGTTAAAGCCGACGTAAAGGATTGGGAAGACGGGGTTGCTGAAATAAAAGTCGAAGTTTCTGGAAAGGTTCCGACTGTGGAGGAGAGAATTGCCGAGATATACGCTTTATATATTGATATTCAGGATGCCGAGGAAAATGCGGTAGAGCCGGTTAAGATAAAGGTCGTTAACGTTCAGGCTTTTGAAAGCTTTATAAACGAGCTTAAGAACAAACTGGACTCCTTAAAAGCAAAGGCTAACGAGCTTGAGGAAAAAGGTGTTTACGTCGTTCTGGCAAAGGAGAAACTGAAGGAAGCTGAGGAATCTTTGAACGATGGAGAGAGCGACTTCAAAAATGAGGAGTACCTTCAAGCCAACGAAAGTCTCGGAAAAGCTGAAAGCTACATTTTAGAAGCGGAAAAACTTCTGATAAAGTCGGAGCTCGAATTCAAAAAGAGCATGTTGGAAGAGAAACTCGGAGACTTTCTGTACAAAATGGATGAAGCAGACGTTATTATAACCAGATTAAAAAGCGAAGGAGTTTCGACTTTAAACTATGAGATTAAGCTTGAAGACTTCAAAAGGATTTATTCGGAATTAAATCAGAAACTTACAGCTGCCGGAGATTACATAGACAAAGAGCTTTTCGATGATGCGGAGAGAGTTCTGGAAGACGTTGAAAAAACGCTCGACGAAAAGTTGAGCGAGCTTGATATGATGATCACGGAGATGCAAGGGCTGATGGAGGAAGAAGAGACACCCACACCAACCCCAACGCCAACTCCCGAGAAGGAAGAAGGGGCATTTAAGCCGATTAGCGAAGCTTTTAGCAAAATCTCTGACTACATCAGCGAAAACAGGGAGAGGATTCTTCTCTACCTTGGTGGGGGAGTTGCGGTAGCGATAATCGCTGTGGTTGGATACAAGGGTTTGAAGGGGTACATGAGGAAGAGAAGGTTCGATGAACTAAAGTAACTCGTACATTTTCAGGAGAAATCTGTTTATCTCGTACACGGGAGAGCCGATAAGCTTCATGAGTTTGCTCAAGCTCCTCCCGCATCCGGCGAAGGGGCTTATTACTCCGGCCCCCTTCAATTCAGCTATAACTGCTCCGGGTTCCTTTCCATACTTTAGCGAAATCTCAGTTAAAGTTTCTCCGGTAATGAAACTGTATTTTCTCTTCTTAAAAACTTCCTCGACTATTTTGACGAAAGCTTCGGGGTCTTTTTCACCGATCTGCGAGAAATACTTTTTCACGGCTTCTTTCCAACTGCAAAATTCTGAGAAAACTATTCTGATAACGTAAGGAATTTCGAGGTCTTCAACGACTAAAAACCTCGAACCCCAAGACAGGCTATCTTTTTCGGATTTTATCGGAAAAGCGAGTTTTTCCGATTCGAAAAGTATCACAAGCTCTTCATCGAGCTCCTCTCTTGGAATCACACCCTTTTTCGAGTATTTTATTAGCAGTTCTACGGCTCTTTCTGCCTCTTTATCTCCGCCGAGTAAGGAAATTAGTCCATTTTTATTAACGCTCCGTAAGGACATACCTCCACGCATTTATAACACTTGATGCACTTGCTCTCGTCAATCCTCACAACTTTCCCGCCTTCTCTTACGATAGCATCGGTGGGACAAACTTGACTGCACTTTCCGCATCCCTGACAGCTCAAAACAGCTATGCTCATTTCGCACCCCCGTACTTTCTCTCGAATTCCTCTATAGCTTCCGACATTTTCTTATTCCAAGCGGAGAGCAGCTTTCTCATTTCTTCTGCCACTTCTCTTGCCGGAATCGCTCTGTAAACGTAGAAGTACCCTCCTCCCTCGATTATCTTCTTCTCTCTGATTACTATTCCAGCGAGCATTAACTTCTGGAGGGATCTGTAAACGGAATTTTCCGCCTTTTTCAGAACTTTACTTATCTCGTCGATCTTCATTTCTCCGGAGGAGAGCAAAAGGAAGTACAGAGAAACGTCGCTCTGATTCAACCCGAAAAAACATTCAAGGATGTTATCGCAATTCAGTCTCGATATAGCCTCCTTAATCGATTTCAAACCTCCTCCCCCCTGCAACTACGATAACTTTATCCGCAAACTTCTTAGCAACCTTTCCAGCCTTTACAACCTCTTCAAAGCTTGGAGGAGATAAATACTCTACTTTTTTATCCCATTCGGGTTTGGAAAGGTATTGATAGACGAGGACTTCATCGACTTTTCCAATTCTGCTCATGACTCTCTCCAGCGTTTCAGCGTCAAGGTAATTTTCTATCATCCTCGCCCAAATTCTTATCTTTTTTCCGCTCTTCCTGACGGCTTCAAGCGTCTTGAAGAAATTTTCGAGATACTTTTTCGTTCTTTCTTCGTTTAGTCCGATGAGAATCGAGAGTTTCTTTAAATCATCAAAATCCCCTTTTATCTCCAATACAACCATGTTTACGAAACTCAGAACTTCCTCTACGGCTTTAGGATTGAATCCGGATGTTTTTAAAGTGACCTTTACACCCTTTTCCGCGAGTTTTTCAACGAGATCTTTTAGGTCTCTGTGAATCGTTGGCTCGGCTCCACCGATGTAAACGGTTTCACAGCCGTCAAGTTCGCTAACGATTTCATTTACGTTCATGTCAGCTGATCTCATTTCTAAGTGAGTGCAGTATGGACAGCGAAGGTTGCAGTAAGCAGCTTCAACCCTGCAATTTCCAACTTTAATTACCCTCATTTCCCACTTTTTCCAGCGCTTTCTCTATCTCTCTCCTAACTACGCTTTCCGGCATAGCACCAACGAAGCTGTTCACGATTTCCCCCTTGTAGAACATCAGCACTGTCGGTATGCTGAATATTCCGTACTGCATGGCTATCTCCGGATTTTCGTCGGTGTTTAGCTTAGCGAACTCAACGTCTTCGAACTCCTTTTCCAGCTTTTCGAGCACTGGAGCAAGCATGTGGCAGGGCATGCACCACTCAGCCCAGAAGTCAACAACAACGAGTTTGTCCTTGTTTATTTCATCGTAGAAGTTCTCCTTACTCAGCTCCTTCAAACTATCACCCCCTTAACTTCTTCAACGAGTCTTTCCAATTCTTCAATTCTCGGAACACCCAAAAGCACGTATCTGTCGTTGATTATTATAGCCGGGACTCCGGATATGCCGTACTTCATAGCCTCTCTCAAACCCTCTTCCGTCGTTACGCTTAGCTCCACCACTATTACGTCTTCCCTTTCCTGAGCGAATTTCCTTAACACTTCTCTCGCTCTCGGGCAGTAAGGGCAAGTTGGGGATGTGAGGAGCTTTATCACGACCATCTTTCTCACCTCCATTTTTACTTTTGGGGGAGGAATATATAACATCTTATCGGTTTTGTCAAAGTCGATAAAAATCGATTTATTGTTCATTAAAAATTTCATCCCAGTAACTCTCTGGATTTGTTGAGGATTTAAGAACAGTAGGCGTTCTAAAAGCTTTCTCAGCATCGCTAAGCAGAGGAGTAGAGACCGAAAGATTAAAATTAAACCAGCTTGAACTTTCTTAAAAACTGAAAGGAGGGATTGAAAGAAGATGGCGATGGAAATCTGCAAGATATGTGGTTTGCCTAAGGATTTGTGCGTGTGCGAGGAGGTGGCTAAGGAGCAGCAGCAGATCGTAATAAAGGTCGTAAAGAGAAGGTACGGAAAGGAGGTTACAGTAATTGAAGGGATAGACGACTCGGAGATAAATTTAGAAGAGCTTGCGAAGTTTTTAAAGTCGAAGCTCGCTTGTGGAGGAACTGTTAAGAACGGAGTTATCGAATTGCAGGGGAATCATGTTCAGAAGGTTAAGGATTTGCTGATCAAAAAAGGATTTAATCCGGAAAGGATTAAAGCTTGAATCACCTCTTTTACGTTTACTCCATATTTTTCCCATATTATCCACAAACCTAAGAAAGTCCCTATCATGCTCCCCACGTTCGCCATTGCCGCAACGAAAATAACTCTGAAGGCTTTGTTTTTCATCAACTGTTTTAGACTTTCGGCTTTTGTCAGCTCGTATAGGTCGTCGGTCGTCGGTTTTCTTACGTAAGCTTCGACAAGTCCGGCGAACCATCCAGCAGCTATTAAAGGATTCAGAGACGTTAGCCAAGCAACCAAGAAAGCCACGAAAGCGGAAAAAACATGTCCGCCAGCTACAAGAGTGAAAAGAGCGGAAAGAACACCGTTTATCAAAAACCATATGAGAAAGATCTCTCTCGCCTCGCTTAAGCCGAGCGTTAAGGCTACCGTAACGAAGATCAGAAGAAATACGAAAGTTACTGCGAAACCAAAAACTTTTGCGAACGAGAATTTCTTTTTCTTAACTTTCAAAAGCTCTGGTATGCTTGGAATATCCTCTGGCTTGCTCAAATACCTCTCGATCCCTTTTTTGTGTCCCGCTCCAACTACTGCGACAATTTTTTCGTACCTTTCGGCAGCTCTTATTAAGTTGTAAGCCATAAATGCGTCTCTCTCGTCCACTAGAACTTTCGCAGCGTTTGGGGAAATTCTCCTAAACTCCTCCACAAGTATTTCCGTAAGATCTTTCTCTATGAGCTCATCAACGTCAACATCTTCGAACATTCCCTTTATGAAGTGAAAGAAGAGCTTGATTTTTTCAAAAAAGCTTAGAGAGTCTAAGAACCTTCTCATCGTGATTCCGAGGTCTCTATCTATTAAGAGAATATCAGCTCCGACGTTTTTTGCCTCTTCTATTGCAGCAAGCATCTCAGCCCCGGGGGTTAGCCCTTTCTCCTCACCGAGTTTTTTTTGGAGGAATGATAGAAAGACCGTCAAAAGGAAAGTAGATACATCTCCTCTTTTTATGACGTCAACAACGTTTACTTCCTGTTTTTCCCCCATTAAAGCTCTGAACCTTTTTTCGTCAAGCTCCACAGCTACGGCTTTTGGTTGGACATCCCTTATTACCTTTTTTACCTCTTCAACGCTTTTTTGAGACACGTGGGCTGTGCCGACTATGTATATCCTACTTTGCAAATTGGTACACCTCCAAAATCTCGACCGCTTTAACTATATCCGTTCTCGTGAGAATACCTACGAGCTTTCCGTTATCGACGACAACAAGCCTCCCAACTCCGGAAGATGCAAGAATTCTTAGAGCCTCGATCATTGGCGTGTCGGGGGTGACTGTAATGACATTCCTTGTCATAACTTCTTCAATTTTGGTGTTTTCGTCCTTTCCCACGATATCGTGGAGGGTGACGATTCCAATGACTTCTCCATTTTTAACAACCGGATATCCGAGGTGTTTTCTTTCGAACATCAGTCTAAGCACGTCTCCGACGGTCATATCCGGAGTTACAGCCACAACTTCTCTCGTCATTAAGTCCCCCACTTTGAACCTCGAAAGGAGGCTCTCAATCGTTACGAGTTTTTCCTCTTCGTTGGCTCCCATGTAAATGAATATCGCTATTAGCAGAAGCCACAGGTTGAAAAAAAGTCCGTAGATAGCCATGAATATCGCCAAAAATTTACCGAGTTCAGCAGCTATTCTCGTCGCTTGATAAAATCCGTATTTCTTGGCGAGAATGCTCCTGAGAATTCTTCCTCCGTCGAGGGGGAATGCTGGAATTAGGTTGAAGATCGCAAGGATGAAGTTTATCTCGGACATTAGTAGGAAGAACTTGCTTAGAGGGTAAGGAACAGATACGTAAAAGGCGAAGAAGACTGCGCCAAGTAAAATGCTGGCTAAAGGTCCTGCAAAGCTAACAACACCCTCTTTTTTCGGCATTTTGTCCATTACAGCCATTCCACCGAAGATGAATAGGATTATTTCCCTCACATTTCCTCCGTACCTCTTAGCCGTTATCGAATGAGATAGTTCGTGGACTAAAACTGAGAAGAAGATTCCGACTGCTGCGAGAATCGAAAAGATCGACCTCTCAGGGTTTTTAAGTTCGCTGAAGGCGAAGGGAGATACGTAGAAGGCGTAACTGAAAATCGCTATGATTATAAACAGGCTGTAGTGAACCTTTACGTCAATATCAAATATTCTGAACAGCTTTATCGAAGCCATTGAAAATCCTAAATAAAGGTGAATTTAAGCTTAACTTCGGGTGGTATCTTGCTGTTCGGCACGGCTGGAGTACCGAATTCAGCAAAAAACAGAAGCACAGAAAGCGGAGTTGAAAGAATAGCAGAGCTTAAACTCGATGCTATGGAAGTGGAGTTCGTCAGAGGAGTTAAAATGAAAGAAGAGGCAGCTAAAATCGTAAGGAAGAAGGCTGAAGAACTGGGAGTCTCTCTAAGCTCTCACGCCCCCTACTTCATAAACCTAAACGCGGACAGCGAGATGAAGGTTAGAAGGAGCATGCAGAACATATATGCGACCGCAAAGATTTCTCACGTCCTTGGAGCAGAGAGCGTCGTTTTCCATCCGGGATATTACTTGAAAAGACCTAAAGAGGAGGTTTTCGAGAGGATAAAAAGTGCTGTGATAGAGCTGAGGAAGAGAATTGAAGATGAAGGGCTGGATGTTGTTCTTCGTCCAGAAACGAGTGGTAGCATTTCTCAGTTTGGGGAACTGGATGAGATAATAAGGCTTTGCGAAGAAGCTGAAGTTCTGCCATGCATAGACTTCAGCCACATTCATGCGAGAACTCAAAGCTACAACAGCTACGACGAGTTCTGCGAGATTCTCGAAAAAGTTGAAAGTTTGGGAAAAGAGGCTTTGAAAAACCTCCACTGCCACGTAAGCGGTATAGACTACGACGTAAAGGGGGAGAAAAAGCATCTCAATTTGAAGGAATCGGACTTCAAATACGAAGAGCTTCTCAAAGCTTTAAAAGATTTTAAGGCAAAAGGAGTTGTGATTTGCGAGAGTCCAAACTTGGAGGAAGATGCGTTAATGCTCAAGAAACTTTACCACTCTCTTCGATAGAAAACTTCTCGACTATCTCGTTCAGCTTCTTAAACCAGTTTTCGAGTTCGCTTCTCAGCTTCTCCTTTAACTCTTCTATCGGAATCGGGATGTAAAGGTACTTGTAACCTCCGTGCTTCAGAATTCTGTACTCTCTTCTAACCAATCCCTTCTCCATCAGTGATTGCAAGGAGCGATAAACTCCGCTTCTATCTTTCCCCATTATTTCAGCCAATTCATCGACTCCGAGATTTGGATGCTTGTGCAGAGCGAGATACACCTCTATTTCCGACGGTGTAAGCCTAAGCACGCATCGCAAAATATGTTGGAAGGAAGGTTCTCCCTCAAATAGCTCTTCAATTTCCCTCTCCATCTTCATACCCTCTCTATCATAACTATAACGTTTTCGACCTCCAAAACGTCAACGCTCAGATCTCCCACGACTTTTTCCAATTTAAACTCGAACCAATCGGAACTTAGCTCGATTCTCTCACCGTCAACTTCTACCTCTACCTTACCAGTTTCCATAAATTTAAGTTTTTCTTCTTCGCTCAAGTTTGTAACTGCTTCAACGACGATCTTAGCTTTTTCTTTGAATTTCGGTCCTATAATGCTGTATTTTGGCTTGACCTCCCTAACTTTCGTCTCTATTTTTGGCATCTCTTCGATAAAGCTTACGTCAGCGTTAACGGCTCCGCTTATGTCTCTGACATCGAACCTTTCTGGGGAGTAGATGAGTATTCTTTTCATTGGAGCGTTTAACGCCATCTTTCTATCGTGCTTGTACCTCCTAATTTCCTCGACTATTCTTCTGATCTTCTCTCCTCTCCTCTCCGCCTCTTCATCTATGAACTTCTCTTCAACTTCGGGATAACTCTGCTTGTGAACGCTTCCAGTTTTAAAGAGAGCATTCCAGCACTCCTCGCTTAAGAACGGGGTAAATGGGGCAAGCAATCTTATTAAGGCGCTCATGGTCTTGTAGAGGGTATATTTTGCTGCGAGCTTTTCGTTCTCTTCTCCAGAGTAAAGCCTGTTTTTAACGAGCTCAACGTAATTGTCAGCAAGGTCGTACCAAGTAAACCCTCTAATGAGTTTTAAAGCTTCGCTGAAGTTGTAATTCTCCATCGCCCTATCGACCTCTTTGATGAGTTTATTGAGCTTCGAGAGAATCCATCTATCGGCATCTCTCAAATACCGCTCGTGCTCTTCTTTTAGCTCGTAATTTTCGAGATGCATTGCTGCAAATCTTGTTAAGCTCCAGAATTTCTGTTGAAATCTCGATGCGGACTTTATCTCCTTCCAAGAAAAAGCTACGTCGCTGCCGACCACACCACCTATAGCCGCCCACTGCCTTAGACAATCGGCACCGTACCGCTCTATCACCTCTTCGGCTTCGACGTAATTCCCCAAGCTTTTGCTCATCTTTCTTCCGTCCTCTCCGAGAACCATTCCGTTTATTACGATCTCGTACCAAGGTATCTGGTCAACAAGGTAAATACTCCTGAGAATGGTGTAAAAAGCCCATGTTCTAATTATATCGTGTCCTTGAGGTCTCAAATGGGTAGGATACTCCTTAAGTTCCTCCGGCCATCCGACTATCGCTAAAGGCGTTATGCTCGAATCCATCCAAGTGTCGAGAACGTCGTCTTCTCCTCTAAACTTCGTCGAGCCGCACTTCGGACAGGGTTCCTTTGGCTGATCCCTCGTCGGATCGACTGGAAGCCACTCTTCTTTAGCTACAATCGTCTCCCCGCAGTTTTCACAGTACCACACCGGAATTGGTGTTGCGAAAACTCTCTGTCTGCTTATAACCCAGTCCCACTCCATGCTCTCGACCCAGTCTTCCAATCTTAGGTACATGTGCTCTGGAATCCACTTAATCTTTCTTGCAGCTTCGAGCACTCTTTCCTTGTCAACTTTAACGAACCACTGCTCTTCCGGAATAATTTCTACTGGCGTTTTGCACCTCCAACAAACTCCGACCTTGTGGTTTACTTCTTCTACCTTAATTAGTCTTCCTTCCTTCCTAAAGTCCTCTATAATCTTCTCCCTCGCCTCGCTTACAGTTAAGCCCGCATACTTCCCAGCTTTTTCGTTCAGCTTTCCGTCTCTTGTTAAAACCTGCCTAAGCTCCAAGCCGTGCTTCTTCCACCATCTCACGTCTTGCTTGTCTCCAAAAGTGCAGATCATCACCATTCCGGTTCCGTAATTCGGATCGACCTCTTCATCGGCGATAATCTTTACCTCCTGACCGCTTATTGGAACCACGACAGTTTCTCCGACCAAATCCTTGTACCTCTCATCTTCTGGGTGAACGGCAACTGCAACGCAAGCCGGAATTAACTCCGGACGGGTTGTGGCTATTATGACGTTTTCATCGAACTTTATGTAGTTCAGCTTCGTTCTACCTTCTTTGTACTCGATCTCAGCTAAAGCTATGGTAGTTTCGCATCTCGGGCAGATTATGACTGGATGGTATCCCTTGTAGATCAATCCCTTTTCGTAAAGTCTGACGAAGCTCACCTGAGTTTTCCTGTAGTACTCCGGATACATCGTTATGTACTCCTTGCTCCAGTCTATGCTAAGTCCGAGTTTCTTCATAGTCTCCTTCATTTTCTTTATGTTCTTCTCCGTAAACTCAACACACAGCTCTCTGAACTTCTCTCTTGGAACGTCGTTCTTCCTAATTCCGTGAAGTTCCTCGACCTTCACCTCGGTCGGCAATCCGTGACAGTCCCAGCCTTGGGGAAACATGACTTCGTATCCCTTCATTCTTTTATATCTCGCTATAAAATCGATGTAGCACCAGTTCAAAGCGTTTCCTATATGGAAAGAACCAGTGGGGTAAGGGGGAGGAGTATCGATTATGAAGTGAGGTTTTTTCGAATTCCAGTCAAAGTAGTACATGTCATCTTTCCAAAGGCGGAGCCATTTGTCTTCAACTTCCCTCGCCCTATACTCTTTTTCCATCGAATCACCTCACGTAGTTTTTAAGCCTACCAATACCTTCGATTTCCACTTCCACAACATCGCCACTTTTTAAAGCGCCAACTCCCGGCGGGGTGCCGGTAGCTATGACATCGTACTTTTTTAAGGTCATGAGAGAGGAGATGTACTCGATTAAGGTGGGGATGTCGAATATCAGATTTTTGGTCGATGAATATTGAACGACTTTCCCGTTCAGATAGGTTCTTATCTTAAGATTCGAAGGATCGATATCGACGATGTACGGGCCAATTGGGGAAAATGTGTCGAAGGATTTGACTATGTCCCACTGCCAACCGGCTTGCTGCAAATCCCTCGCTGTAACGTCGTTGAAACAAGTGTAGCCGAGGATGTAATCTTCAGCGTCCTCTTTAGAGACGTTTTTACACCTCTTTTTAATAACGACGGCGAGCTCTCCTTCGTAGTCGACTCTTTTGGGTTTTTGGGGGAGAATTATGTAATCGTTGTCACCCACAACGCTGCTTGGAGATTTTAAAAATAAAGCTGGCTCTTTAGGAACTTCCATGCCGAGCTCCTTTGCATGGTCTTCATAGTTTAAAGCAACTCCAATGATTTTTTCCGGTTTTACCGGTGGTAGAAATTTCACGGTGCTGACATCGAACTCGATACCGTCATAAATTATTTTTCCGTCAGAAAGCTCGAAGTACCCTTCAAACACTTCGCCAGCATAAACGAACCTACCGTAAGCCATTAGGGTAATGGATTTTCTTTGAAAATATATTACTTTCTTTCGAGGTTTATTTTCGAGTCGTCTAAAAGCACTTGAATGTTGAGATCGCTCTCTCCCTCAACTTTGACTCTTCCCTCTCCGTAAGCCAAGCATTGGATGCACGCCCCTTCTCTTCTTTCAAGTTTGATTATCAGGTTTCCATTTTCGATAATTGCTCTCGCTTCATAGCAAGGGTTTGGCAAGTTTACTCCAAACCTAACGAGTAACCCTTCATTCTCCTTATTTACTTCGTAGAAGTTTTCACCACTTCCGCACTTCGCCGAGAATTCCACTAAGGAGATTTTAATCTCTTTCTCGTTTTTCTGAACGCAACCAACGCTCAAAAAGAGAAGCAAAATCACCAACAACAATCGCATGAATAAATGTGTCTCGAAAGCTATTAAAATACATTTTCCCATTTCGGTGACCTTTTACAAGAGTTTTCGAACAACTTCTCAGCAGCATCAAAATTGACCTCCTACTTTTTAAAATAGCTAAAAGAGTGCTTGAGTACCATCAACAGTTTATATACCATAAAGCTAATAAACAACGCTAAGCCACAAACTACTGTTCGCTGAAAGGAGTTATAAATTAAAGCCAAAAAGAGATGTTCAGGTAATGGGCCCGTGGCTCAGCCTGGATAGAGCGACGGCCTTCTAAGCCGTAGATCCCGGGTTCAAATCCCGGCGGGTCCGCTCTAATTTGAATTTCAACACATCTTTTTGATTTTGAGTTTGGAGACACCGTCAAGCTAACACCATCAACTTGTATAACTTCTTTGTTCTCCATTAAACCTCAAAAAGAACCATTCTACAGCATTCCTTCCACCGAAAGTTTCATGCTTGCACTTCAATCCCAATCTTTAAAGCCTATCTGTACAAGAATCCTCTATCAACAATCTCTGGCTTATTTTTCACAAAATTTCAGCACCTCTTTAAGGAAAGCGTATTCAAAGCTTCCTCTACTTTCAGATGCCCAAACGAACAAGCATTCCCCGAAAGACTTTCTCAAACTTTATCTCCTCAATTAACTACAGCCGGATTAGTGGTTGCATAGATTGAATTGTTAGTTATTTGACCACGAAAATTTGATAAGAAAATTTGATAAATTAAAGG
>NZ_WANY01000270.1:0-3691 GCF_015521575.1 Ferroglobus sp. | reverse complement strand
AGTTAGTAGGCAGAATAGAGCAGCTACCGCTAAAAACAAAATTCTCAATTCCACCACCTTAATTAAATTATTTTTTCTTAAGACTATTTAAACTTTTCATTAATAAAAATTTTTATATTAGGAAATTATAATAACCAAATTTGTTCTAAATATTTTAATAGATATAAAACTTAATCATAAAAGCTAAAACCTTTTCCAGAGCTCCCTCCAATTCGTCACATGATAAAATTTTTAGGGTTACAAAAATCTACAATCTCCATGAAATGCGTTGCCGAACTCGCGAAGAGGAGGAAGAGCGTGAGGAAATTCAAACCCGACAAATTCGACATGGAAGTAATTATCGAGTGCATAGACGCTGCCAAAGAGGCTCCTTCTGGAAGTAACGCTCAGCCGTGGCATTTCGTCATCGTAAAGGACGAAGAAGTGAAAAGAAAGCTGAGAGAGGTTTGTGAAAAGGGGGAAAAGAAATTCTACTCTCACGTGAGAGGAGAACTGGCAGAGTGGCTGAAGAGCAAAGGATTGAACTGGGAAAAACCCTTCCTCACAGAAGCTCCTTACATCGTTGGAGTTTTCGCGAAGAAGAAGGCACCCTACTCAAGGGAGTCGGTATGGATAGCTGTGGCTTATTTCCTTCTCGCCATCGAAGAGAGAGAACTCGCAAGCTTAACGTACACCCCGCCGAACAGAGAAGAGGTTGCGGAGGTTTTGAAGTGTCCTCAGGAGTACAGACTGGAAGTTTTAATTCCCGTAGGATTTTCAGCCGATAGCAAAGATAAGGAGCCGAGGAAAAGTGTTGAAGAGATAACGAGCGTGGATTACTTCGACGTCCCGTTAAAAATGTGATCCTTATGAGATTCTACATAGTGGACGTTTTCGCTTTGAGAAAGTACACCGGAAACCAGCTTGCCGTATTCAGAGATGCGAGCAAGCTAAGCGAAAAAGAAATGCAGGAAATAGCCAAGGAGATGAACTACTCGGAAACAACATTCATAACCTCAGAGGACGACTTCGAAGTTAGAATTTTCACTCCGGAAAAGGAAGTCCCTTTCGCCGGGCACCCGGTCTTAGGAACCGCATTCGTAATAATGGAAGAGATTCTTGATAAAGCGGAAGAAGTGGAATTAAAACTAAAAATAGGAAAAATCCGTGTTTGGAAGGAGAGAGATGTTCTCTGGATGAGGCAAAGCTCACCGAAATTCGGAAAAGTTTTCTCCCCGCAGGAGATTTCAAAAGTTCTTGGGATAGGGGAAGAAGAAATAGACGAAAAATTTCCAATTCAGGAAGTTTCTACTGGCTTGCCCTTCATAATCGTTCCCCTTAAGTCTCTTGAATCGCTGAAAAAAATAAAGGTAAATGTTGACGAGCTTTACAAAATCGTTGAAGATTGTGAAGCGAAGGCGATTCTTGCCTTCTCTCCGGAAACGAGAAGTGAAGATAACGATTTAAGCGTTAGGGTTTTCGCACACTACTACGGTGTTCCGGAAGATCCAGCCACTGGAAGTGCCAACGGTTGCTTAGCAGCTTACCTCTCCAAGTACGAATACTTCGGCAGCGATGAAGTAAACATTAAAGTCGAGCAGGGTTACGAGGTAGGGAGACCTTCTCTCCTCTTTTTAAGAGCTAAAGGAGAAAAGGTAGAGATTGGCGGGAAGGTTATAATGATTGCGAAGGGCAATTTCGTTTGAGAGGTGAAAGAATGAAATGCGTTTGCGGAACAGATGGGTGGAAGGTTAAGAAAATAACCGTAGGAAGCCACCTCAATCCGGAGTACTGGCATTTGCTTAGCGATGACTTTTACTTCTGCCCCAATTCGGAGTGCGATGTAGTGTATTTCGATGGTAAAGTCACCTTCACAACCAAAGAAGTGAAAACGAAAGTCTTTTTCAAAGAAAAAGGATCTCCAAAGCCTTTATGCTACTGCAAACATGTTACAGAAGAAGATGTTATCGAGGCAATAAGGAAAGGTGCTAAGAGCGTTAAAGAGGTGGAAGAAATAACTGGCATAGGAAACGGGGGACATTGCGTAATTACAAACCCGTCAGGCAGATGCTGCAAGCTGTACTACGAAGGATTTATTGAGAATTTGCTTGGAAAGAAAAAAGATAGAGATGAACATCGGGAGTGCTGCGAAATCTGACTACTTCAACTGCTTTAAGTAATCTATCAGGTCGTTCAAATCCTTTTCCGTCATCTGCCACCTTGGCATGCACCAGTTCAACTCCTCTCCCTCGTCACCAACTCCGGAAGTTATCGCTCTCTTTATGTCCTCTTCGCTCATTCCGTGTTCTCCGGCGAGGGTGGAATACCTTATGTCCGGAGTTTTAACCCCGCACATCATCGGGTAAATTCCTCCCTTTCCGTCCACACCGTGGCAACTTGCACATCCTCCCCCGTGCATTTGAAGCCAAGTTGGTCCGCCAACAAAAGGTATTCTTTCTCCTTTTTCGTTAACTCCTGTAAGAAAAATTTTCTCTCCGTTGGATTTGTATTCCCCCACCGGCTGATAGAAATTCCTATCTCCGAACTGCATGTAGGGCATTCCACTAAACCAAACCATGTTAGCGGTAATAAACCCCGCCGCAAAAGCAGCTATTGCGACTGCAACAACGATTATTGTTTCTCTTGTTTTCATAAATGTTTCTTTTTTACAAAAACTACTTAACGTTTTCCCATGTTCAAACAAACATGCCTGAAAGAGCACAATTTCGCAGAACAACCCTTGGGAAAATCCGGTTTGTTCTCAAGAAACCAGCTGAAGTACTCCAGACTTTTTTCGTAAAGTTCTTTGTCAAACTCGAAAGACTTCATTTTGACTCCATCTCCGTGAAATTTAACGAGAATACCTTTCTCGACATCGAATATTTTCATGTAGAGATTCAGTTGAGCGATCCACTCGATGGGAAAATTCCTTGAAGAATTCTTCACTTCTATGACGCACTTCTCCGTTAAAAAATCCGCTTTTCCAACCACAGAAAAGTTTTCAAGCTCTATTTTTCCTTTAGGTTGCTTAACGTATTTAACTCCGACTAACCTCAAAAACTCCTCAAACTTCTTTTCAGCCTCAAAACCCTTTTTAACGACCTTTGAAGGAGCTTCAAGCTCCGGATAGTTCATTTTGAGGTAAACCCACACCCTGCATCTGAAAACCCAAGAGGCGAAAAATTCCATAGGGGAAGGAAAGCAGAGGCTGAAGATAAGCTTCCTCCACACTCTGGAAGTATTAGAAAGGAGAATATATTACTCCTCACTTTTTATAAATTCATCGTGAAGAACTTTTACCGCTTTCTTTCCTTCGCTTTTGCTCACAGCAAAACTTATATTGTACTCGCTACAGCTCTGACTTATCATTCTAACGTTTATCTTATTTCTCCCGAGGGTGGAGAAAATTCTCCCAGCCACTCCGGGAGTCCCAGCCATTCCCGCTCCAACAGCGCTTACGACGGCAACATCTCTTATACCCTCCACCTTTATCGATCCGTTCTCAATCTTTTTCAGAGCTTCCATGGCTTTATCGTAATCCGAATCGTCGACGACTATGGAAAGATTCAGTTCAGAAGAGCTCTGAGCTACCATAACAACGTTCACTTTGTTCTCCGCAAGAATTCTAAAAACTTCCGTCATAATCTCAGCGAAATCGAATCCCGCTCCGCTGATGTTGACTATCGATACCTTCTCTATTAAGCTCAAAGCT
>NZ_WANY01000269.1:0-5711 GCF_015521575.1 Ferroglobus sp. | reverse complement strand
GTAACATGATGGGCTACGGTATGGGGGGCATGATGGGAAACAACTTCGGAGGTTGGTACTTCAGCAGCTTCCTCTGGCAGATAATCTGGCTCGCGATAATAGTGGCTGTGATCTACATTCTGATAAATTCGTTAAGCTCCGGAAAGAAGAGCGAGGATAGATCCCTCCAAATCCTGAAAGAAAGACTTGCAAGAGGAGAGATCACTCAGGAAGAATACATCAAGTTGAAAGACGCTCTATCGAGAAGTTAGCCTCGTAACCTTTTTATACATTTATTGTAAAATAAGTTCGTGAAAGGAAAAAGACCTCTACCAATCTTTGCGATGATTCTCATACTTTTCGGAGTAGCTACGATCATCCTTGGAGTCGACGAATATGAAAAATATCCGATAAAATTCTACAGCCTCGAAAAAGGGTTTAAAGTTGCGAAAAAAGAGGACAAGCCCGTTTTGGTTTACATTCACTCCGATACTTGCTACGTCTGCAGAGCATTCCTTGAGGATTTGTCGAAGTACGAAGATTTGCAAAAAACCTTCGAAAAGTTCGTTGTCGTCAAAATAGATTTTTTAACTGAGAGAGCTTTGGCGATGAAGTTCGGTGCTACTGGCACTCCTGAATTTCACATCTTCTACCCCAACGGAACGCCGATGAAAATGAATGGAGTGAGAGCTGTTTACATCGGATACGCCGGCTCTCCAGACGATGAAAGGGTGAGAAAATCCTTAATAGCCTTTCTTGAAGGTGCTTTAAGACAGTACAAAAGCAACAGATGAGCCGAAACATTATTATACATCTAACGTAAAGTAGAGTTATGAAAATCGAAAAGGTGAAGAAAAAATCCACTGGAGTTTGCAAGTGCCACAACTCCTGCAGCTAAAATCAAATTTTTATTTTTTGGAGGTGGTGAGTTGAAAGGAAAGTTTATAACCGCTGCTATAATTGGCTTCTTCTTGGCTTTTCTGCTCTACAACAGCTTCGTTCTCTTTCCAAAGGAAAAAGCCTTCAAATCTGTGTCTCCCGAGGAGTTCTACAAGCTAATGCAGAACGAAGAAGCTTTTGTGATAGACGTTCACGTTCCAGAGCAGAAGCATTTAAACGGAACCGACGCTTGGATACCCTACAACAAAATCGAAGAGTTCGCCGATATCCTGCCCAAAGATAAGAATACTCCCATCCTCGTTTACTGCAGATCCGGACAGATGAGTAAAATAGCAGCTTCAAAACTCGCTCAAATGGGGTACAAAAACATCTACGAACTTGATGGAGGTATCTTAGCTTGGCAGAGAGCGAATCTGCCTTACTGAGCTAAACAACACCCCACGGAGCTGAAGAGTACTTCCACGCCGCTATTAAAACTGAGAAAATCAATACCACAATTTTCAATTTTTCGTAGTCCACGAACATGACTTTGGCAAGGAAACTCGAATCTTCGAAGAGAGCGTTTTTCTGTATCGTCGAGAGCATCCATACTACCCCAACCACACTCGATAAAACGCCAATCAGAAGGAAGAATTCCGTGTACAACGTGAGGAAATAGCTTATTCCCACCCCAAGTAGAGGAACAGCATCAGTCACATGGTGAAGACAACAAGCCACCATGCTTCCTGCTGAAATCCCTCCGGTGGCTATGCTTTTACAACTTTCACGATAAGATTTTATGTGGGTGTAAAGTGCAATCTGCAAACCGAAGCCAGCGCTGATTGGGAATACGTACATCCAGTAGTTTTTTAGATTCCATATAACTCCTTCATAACCAGCCGTGGCGTAATTCACGAGAATATAGAAGGCAAGAAGGGAAACAAAGGCTATAAAACCATTTCTCACTTCCTTCATATCTCCCACTCCAAAACCCTCTCACTCTCAAGCTTCACAACAAGTCTGAATTTTCCAGACCTCTTTATTTCTTCCAGCGCCTCTTCGGGAAACTCAAGAATCCCAATTCTGTGATGTCCCCAAGATTTTTCGTCTTCTTTCCAAGAAACTGGAGCAAAATTTTTCCCATTAACTTCAAGAGTCGTTCCATTCGCTATATCGTAAATGTAAAGGTCTCCGGAATGCGTGTCGAGTCTGAAGTAGAAGGTGGGCTTTGTCAATTCTGGATACTTGGGATTCAGATACATGGCGGTAACTTGAACATTACCGTAACTTACTTTGACGAGATCCTCCTCCTTCAATTCCTTGGGTTTACCGTAGAAATTATAGAGAATCGAAGATACTACAACAAAAACGAGAATTGCAGCAATCAACAGTTTCCTGTCCATATTTTACATTTGATGTAAAATAAGGTATATATCGTTTTTGTTTTACACTTCGTCAAAGATGCCAGTGCGTTTTCCCGAGATGTAGTATATTTTAAAGGGCTTGCTTTTAACTCCCGGCATTCCCGGAGATCCCGTTGGCATTCCGGGGAGCGAAATTCCTTCTATAGCGGGTTTTTCCTTTAAAAGTTTGTCTATAGCCTCTCTTGGCACGTGTCCGACGACATAATAATCCCCAATGTAAGATACGTGGCAGCTCCAGAGGTTTCTTGGGACTCCGTGTTTCTCGTAAATTTCTCTCAAACTCTGAACGTTCACGATTTCAACATTATACCCCTCTTCTTCAAGGTACTCAGCATACTTCTCACAACACCCGCAAGCTTCGGGTTTGTATATCACAACCTGCAATGGGGCGTTGCCGAAGTTTAAGTAAAGAGCAAAGGCTAAAATTACCCCCAACCCCACCATCAGAAGACTCAAAATTCTCATGAAAGGAGCTGGTTGAAAAAGTATAAGTACTTTTTCATTAGGTGTAAAATATGGTGAAAAAGGGATTGGATAAGAGAAGGTACGATAAAGTTGCCAGATTTTACGATATCTTTGAGCTTCCCATGGAACTCTTAGCTTTTTCCTCTTGGAGAAGAGAACTTCTGAAAAGGGTCGAAGGTAACCTCGTCCTTGAAGTAGGAATCGGAACCGGAAAGAATATTCCCTACTACAAAAACTGGGAGGTAGTTGGAGTTGACATAAGCAGAAGGATGATGGAAAAAGCGATAAAGAGGGTCAAAGAGAACAAAAAAGTAGTTCATCTAATCCAAGCCGATGCTGAAAGTTTACCCTTCAAAGATGGTGTTTTCGACGCAATCATATCCACCTATGTTTTTTGCTCCGTGGAGAATCCCATAAACGGGCTCAGAGAACTCCACAGAGTTCTGAAGAAAGGTGGCAAAGCGTATTTTCTTGAACACATGAGGAGCGAAAGTGAATTCGTCGGAAAAATTCTTGACGCTCTAAACCCCCTCCTCAGAAAGCTCGGTCCGGAGATAAATAGGAGAACTGCGGAAAATATAAAAAGGGCGGGATTCAAAATTATTGAGGAGAGGCATTTAATGACGTCTATTTTCAGAATGATAGTGGCTGAAAAAAGTTAGCTGAGGAGGAGGTTTTTTATTAGTTCCTTCACCTTTCCTTCGATAACCTTACAAAGCTTCAGAGCTTCTTCGTAGCTATTCGGAATGGCAAGATCCCAAACTTCGTCGATTCCCCGAACATCAACGTTTTCATCAAGAGAAATTACGTAGTCCGCATCCTCGAGCATCTCCTCTGTTAGCTTCTTCGGCTCTGTCAGTTTGACTCCACGCTTTCCTGCGAACTCCACTGCAATCTCGCTAAGACTCTTTGAAGGAGATGTCCCGCAGCTGATAGCATACATGTTGTCTGGAGATACTTTATTAAAAACGTACTCAGCTATCTTCGTTCTCAAATCGTTCTTAACGGAAATGAAAAGAACTTTTTTCGTCGACGTTAACTTTCTGTATTTATCTATGGACTCCGGAATTTCGGGCTTCAATTTGAATTTTCCTATCTCAACACCGCCTATGTCTATAAACCTGAGTTCAAGTTTAACTGCTTCCTCATCAAACTCTATTACGTTGTAATTGTTGTCGGGCATCAGAACTTTGTAAGAGCTGAGAGAGCCGGCATGAATTACATGGGTTCTCAGAAGTTTTGTAGAGTAGGGAACGTGCCTATGACCTGCTAAAACCACTCCTCCATGACAGTGAAATGCCAAAGCTTCAACCATTTCCGCTGCGTCGATCAGAACGTTCATATTTCTCCCGGTGTGGGGAATCGGAACGAGGTGGTGATGCATGACAACGATGTTGATGCAGTTTTTCCTGACGTTCGAGAGTATCCATTCTCTTTGCTCATCTCCCACATATCCCTCATCTGAATCTGGAAGAGTACTGTCCACTCCTATAAAAACCGCATTATCCACTTTCACTCTCTTTCTTGTCCTTCCAAAGTACAGCCTAAAATACTTCAATCCGTCGTTTCTCGCATCGTGATTGCCGGGAACTGCAAGAATCTCAGACTTTATGCTTGAAAGCGTTTCATAAGCATCTCTAAACTCGTGATGTACACCCCACAATCCGATATCCCCGGTTAAAACGACCAAGTCCGGCTCGATTTCGTTTATCTGTTTTATAGCTTTTTCAACCTTATCCTTCAGCAGCTCAAAGCCGAAATGAACATCTGATATGTGGACAATTTTCATAGAATAAATCATGATGGATGTGGTTTTAAAACTTCGGTCGGAAAAAATTGAAAAATTTAATCTTTTACCTCATCATTCTGCCCACAACCAAGGCAGTTATAACGACAGCTACACCTATCCACACCCCCGAAAACTCCGGAATGGGAGTTTGATCCGGAGTGGGAGTTAAGGTGGGCGTTTGGATTGGTGTCGGTGTTCCAACTGCTTGAGGAGGACAGATCACGTTTGAAATCTGAGAAACGCTGGATGTTTGAAGAGTCAAGGAGTTTATGTTAATTCCAGCGGGCTGAAGGAAGGGAGTAGGAGTAAACACGTATTCGTCAAATCCCGCTTCACCAACTTGAGCATTTGCAACAATTTCGTAAAGGCAAAGACCAGAAATAGATCCAGCATCGTTGAGTTTGAGAATCCAGAAGTCAGAGCTATTTGAGAAGGATCTCGTGTTTGATGCAACAACGTAGCCGTCGTCGGCTTTTTTAACATCTGCTGCCCAATCGCTCTCGTCACCGCCGTACCTCTTCTGCCACTGAATCAATCCGCTGCCGTCAATTTTGAAAACCCAAACATCTCCCGCTGCGCTTCCAGCTACAACATATCCATCATTCGTTTTCAGAATTGAGGAGATTTTTTCAAAGGTACTTTCATTGTAAGTTTTCTGCCACTGGATGTGTCCGCTGTTATCGATCTTCACTATCCAGGGTTTGTAGACGTCGGATGAGAACATGCCGCCAGTACTGCTCGTTCCAGCTATCACAAACCCATCGTCCGCTTGCTGGAAAGATGAAGCTTCATCGACAACTTTCCAGTCGTATATTCCCTCCCATTCGACGAAACCGAAACTGTTAAGCTTTATTATCCAGAGATCAGAACGATATGGGTTGGGGAAGGAAATAACATTGTAGTTGGCAGCAACTCCAGCTACTATATACCCTCCATCGCCAGTTTGCATGACGAAGTAAGCCTTATCTCTGTTATACGTATCAAGCACCTTCTCCCACATCACATCGCCGTTGGCGTCAAGCTTTAAAATCCAGATGTTGTGCTCGATCTCCTGCAATGGATCAGTCGGGATAGTTGTATATCCCGCCACAATGTATCCGCCGTCACTTGTTTGCTGAATGGAATAAAAAGCATTCTCCTGAATTACCCTATTATCAACGTTTTTATCGTATTTC
>NZ_WANY01000268.1:0-4343 GCF_015521575.1 Ferroglobus sp. | reverse complement strand
CCGGATAAACGTCCGAAGAAATATCAATTTCGAAGTTCAAGCTTTCCCTTTCAAGAAGAATCGTCAATCCATGCTCAGCTATGCTTCCACTAATAATTACTGCTTCCTCCTTTTTAGCCCCTCTGTCTCTAATCCATCTGAAGGGGTATTCTCTATAACTTCTCACAACTTCGAGGTTTTCTTCCAGCTCCTTACTTCTCTCTCCAATTCCACTCGTGTTAACGAAAATCCCTATGTCCGCTTCAACGACCTTCGTGTCGCCAGTTATTATTTCCACGCCAACCTCGTTTCTTGCTCTTGAAATATCCTCCATTATCTTTTCGAGTTTTTCGATCTCAAAACCCTCCTGAATTATCAAACTCAAGCTCATGCAGCTTGGCTTAGCTCCAACAACAGCGAGATCGTTAGCTGTGCCGCAAATCGAAAGCGAGCCTATGCTCCCTCCCCTAAATATCGGAGGCTTGACTGTGTAGCTATCGGTTGTGAAAACGAAATTTTCGGAAAAATCTGCGGAATCCTCCATGTCTTCGAGAGAAATTTCCCCGGCTTTCGAAGATATTTTCGAAAAGACGTACTTCTTTAGAAACTCCGACATGTATTTTCCGCCGGCTCCATCTTCTCTTCTGACGATCATTCTATCACCTTCAAAGCGTATATTTGCCCGAGAGAGATTCCGTTATCCCCGCATGCGACAAGCTCATTCGTGTAAAATTCTCTCCCGATTTCCTTTTGAAAGATTGAATTGTAAGCCACACCACCAGAAATTACCAGAGGAGCTTTAAATTCCGAGGCTATTTCGCTCAAACCCCTTGCGAGGTAACTTATAATTTGATACGCTATTTTTTCCCTCCTTTCTCCATTCAGGTACCTTTTCAAAGCATCTTCAAAAACTTCTCCTATTTTCAGAACCTTAACTTCTCCTCTCCTTCCTTTTCCATCAAAGGGCGAGGAAAATTTCGAGGTTTCCCAAGAGGTTTCTATTATTGGGTCGTAATACCTCTCGCTCTCCTTAGCCACGGCTTCAAGCTTCATAGCTGGTTCTCCTTCGTAGGTTCTTTCAAAGCAGATTTCAAGCATGGCAGAAGCTGCATCGAGAATTCTTCCAGTTGAAGATGCTTCAACAACTCCAATTCCCTTCTTTAACTGCTCTTCGAAAATCTCAAAGCTCTCCCCTCTCTTCAAATACTTTTCGTAGTGTCTTAGATCTTCCCAGCTACCGGTTTGAGAGTAAATTATCGAGAAGAGTACTCTGAGAGGTCTTTCAACAGCCAAATCCCCTCCAAGGAGGTTAATCGTTTCAAGCCTACCAACCCTTTCGAACTCTCCTGAGCTGAGATTGATGTACAACACCTCTCCACCCCATATCTTTCCGTCCATCCCGTAACCTACTCCGTCAACAGCTATAGCCACGGCTTCGTCGAGTTTTTTCTCTGCCATCACGCTTAAAGCGTGAGCGAAGTGATGCTGAACTTTTAAAACCTCCGCTCCAACCTCTTCTCCAAACTTTTCGGCGAAGAGGGAAGTGTTGTAGAGGGGGTGCATGTCAGCCACTATAAACTCTGGCTTTAGGTCGAGGTAGTTCGTGAAGTGATTCAAGGCTTTTTTGAAAAAGTCGTTGAAAGTTTTGAAGTTTGCGGTGTTGCCGATATACTGACTCATTACAGCTTTTCCTTCCTTCAAAAAGCAGAGAGAGTTGTAAAGTTCAGCCCCCACAGCAACGGCTTCAGATTTGATATCCACCTCAATAGGCTCAGGGACAAATCCGCGCGACCTTCTAATAATCATCCTTCTTCCGTTGATAAACTTCACAACGCTGTCATCAACTCTGTTCGCTATCCTCATGTTGTGATTCAAAAAAGCGTCATACGGAACTTTAAGTTCTTCAAGATTCGTCGCCATCGGCTCTCCGGGGAAGTTTGCGGAGGTCATAACCACAGCTTCAGCTCTTAAAAATTTGAACAGAATGTAATGTAAAGGCGTGTAGGGTAGCATTATCCCTACCGTGTCGAGGTTTGGAGCTACAGCTTCGAGTTCAACCCTCTTTTTACACACTAAAATCGGTCTCCTGAAGCTTTTAAGTTCTTCAATTTCCTCTTCGTTTATATCGGCAAGATTTTTTGCAGCTTCGACATCTCTCACCATCACGGCAAACGGTTGTTGCGGTCGATGGAGAATTTTCCTAAGCTTCCAAACGATTTCATCTTCCGTGAGGCAGGAAAGATGTATTCCTCCAATACCCTTTATCGCCACAAAATAGCCGGAGTCTATCATTTTGGCAGCTTCTTTTATCGCTTCAACCCCAAAAATCCCCTTTGGTAAAAGCTTGTAGTTCGGACCGCATGATGGGCAAGCTATGGATTGAGCGTAAAACCTCCTATCCTCCGGATTTTCGTACTCTTTTTTGCAGTCTTCACAAAGGGGAAACTCAGCAAGAGTAGTATTTTCTCTATCAAAAGGGAGTCTTTCGGAGATCGCAAATCTTTGACCGCAAGAGGTGCAGGTCGTGAAAGGGTAGAGATATCTTCTATCTTTTTCGTCGAAAACCTCCCTTAAGCAATCTTCGCATACGGCTATGTCCGGTGGAGGTAAGCTTAAAATTCCGGTTTTTCCTCCGCTTTCAACGATTTTAAAGTCGTCAAAGAAGCCTTCGAACTTTTCAACTTTCACGCTTTCGATTTTAGCTCTATCCGGAATCTCTTTTTTAAGCCTTTCAACGAATTTTTCTACCTCTCGATCGATAACTATCTCAACAGTTCCATCTCCGCAGTTTTTCACATATCCTCTCAACTTCATTTCCTTCGCAAGCCGGTAAACGAACGGACGAAATCCTACTCCCTGCACGACGCCCGAAACGACTATCCTGAACACAGTTTGCTAAAGGGATAAGGTTATATTTAAAGGTAGTTACTGTAGCTGTGCACGAATTCAGCTACGCTCAAGCTCTGGTTGAGAACGCTTTGAGAATAGCGGAAAGTAAGGGTGCTAAGAAGGTGAACAAAGTGGTCGTGGAAGTTGGTTCTCTCCTCTTGATAAATCCCGAACAGCTGAGGTTTTGCTATGAGGTGGTAACGAAAAATACGATTCTCGAAGGTAGCGAGCTTGAAATTGAAAATACCGAAGCTCTTTTAGTATGCGAGAACTGCGGGAAAGAATACAGAGAACTATCTTCGGTGTGCGAATGCGGAGGGTTTTTAAAAGTAGAGAGGGGAGACGAATTCGTACTCAAAAGAATTGTCATGGAGGTGGAAGATGCACAGAATTGAAGTTGAAGCTGAGGTTGATCTCTTAGCCGAGAATAAGAGGCTGGCTGAGGAGAACAGAAAATTTTTCAGAGAGAACGGAATTCTGGCCGTAAATATAATGGGAGCCATAGGCTCGGGAAAAACTTTGCTTATAGAGAAAACTATCGAGAGGTTAAACGACCTTAAAGTCGGGGCAATTCTTGGTGACGTTGTCTGTAAAGCCGATTACGAGAGGGTGAGCAAGCTTGGAATTAAAGCTGAGGCTATAAACACTGGAAAAGAGTGCCACCTTGACGCGCATCTCGTTCATCACAAGATTCGGAAATTTGAGGACGTCGATATTTTGTTGATAGAGAACGTGGGCAATCTCATATGTCCGGTCGATTTCGATCTCGGAGAAGATCTGAGGGTTGTGATGGTAAGCGTTACCGAAGGAGATGATGTCGTTGAAAAGCATCCGAAAATTTTTACGATAGCGGATGTCGTTATAATAAACAAGTTGAAGCTTGCGGAATTTGTCGGAGCTAATGTTGAGAAGATGAAGAGGGATGTTGAAAGACTTAATTCGAGAGTTAAACTCATCTTAATGGATTTAAAAGAGGGAATCGGCTTGGAAGAGTGGATAGAGTACCTGAGGGGAGAATATGTGTCTCGCAATTCCGGCTAAAGTTCTCGAAATCGATTATCCCTTCGCTACCGTCAGCTTGGGAGGGGCGAAAAGAAAGGTGAGGGTCGACCTCCTTGAGGATGTAAAGCCGGGAGACTACGTTCTCGTTCACGTAGGGTTTGCTATTCAGAAAGTTAGCGAAGAGGAAGTCAGGGAGATTGAGAGGCTATGGGAGGAGTTGTTGAGAGAATAGTCGAAAAAATTAGGGAGGAGAGTAAAGAATTTGAAGAAGTTAAGATAATGCACCTCTGCGGAACTCATGAGGACACAATATCGAGGTACAACATAAGGAGTTTGATACCGGAAAACGTTAAGCTTTTAGCCGGTCCGGGTTGTCCGGTTTGCATAATTCCGGATGAGGACTTGCAAAAAGTTTTCCACCTCTTGGAGAAGGAGGATGTAATTTTAACGACTTTTGGTGATATGGCGAGGGT
>NZ_WANY01000267.1:0-2921 GCF_015521575.1 Ferroglobus sp. | reverse complement strand
TCAAATCCTCGTCTCTCTCGTTTATCCAGTCGTAAAGGCATAAAGCAGTTTTAAACTCCTTCAGAAAGAAATCATAATCTGCCGAGTAAACTGAAGGGTAGTAAGTCAGTTCTTCTCTTAAATTCTCAAGCTCGTTCTCTATCCAGCTGTCTGCTTTTCTAATACTGAGAAGTTCCATATCCGGAGTTCTGCAAATTAGGTGGAGCATAGCCAAGTCGGAAAGATCATCAAATTTCGATAACTCTTCTTTAAATATGAATCCCGAAAGGGGATCGATGTAAAGCTTCGAAACAAGTTTGCCGAAAGAGGTGGGAGCGTACTCTACGATCATCTCCCACTTTTCAAGCTGGAGGACTATCCTTCTTATCTCCCACTCCAAAGTGAACTCGTTCTGATAGGCGAAAAACGTCGTTGAGTAGAATTCGAGCAAATCTTCAAAGCTGCTGGCAATTCCTTCGGATATCAACGAGAGGGTGTGAAACCTCAAATGGGTTTCGCTTCCAAGTTTTGAGATTACCCTCTCCGGCTCACCAGCCAGATATCTTCCAGCAACTTTCAAAGCCTCCTCCCTTGTTTTTGTCACTATTATAGCTTCCCCGTACTCATCTAAACCGGGTCTTCCGGCTCTTCCAGCCATCTGCTTGTATTCGCTCACCATTATCGGAGAGTAAACTCCGGAGTCGTAACGTCTGTAGCTCTTCAAAATGACTCTTCTTGCTGGAAGGTTAACTCCAGCTGCTAAAGTCGGAGTGGCGACGAGAACTTTTATCCTTCCTTCCCTGAAAGCCTTTTCTATTGCAACCCTCTGGGAATTCAACAATCCGGCGTGGTGAAAGGCACTTCCCAGCTTAACGCATTCCGAAAGCTTTCTGCTCATCTCCCCCTCATTTTCCTCAAGAACCTTTTCGGCAACATCGCTGTTATCCTCAACGAACTCCTTCGTGTACCCCGAAATTTTAACGGCATAGCTCTCAGCATTCCTCCTCGTGGATTCGAAAACCAAAACCTGTCCACCCTCTTCAAGGGTTTTCACTATAAGCCTCTCAATAGAGCTTTCGGCTTTGATTTCCCTCAAAAAACTGTTTTCGAACTTTAAAAGTCTTCCCGGATAGAAAACGTATTCGTAGAGGGGTGTTGGTCTCCACTCGCTTTTAATCAACTCGGCATTTAACCACTCAGCAATCTCATCAGCATTCGGAATTGTTGCGGAGAGAGCGATTATTCTCAAATTGGGGTTCAATTTTTTCAGTTTCGCTATGAGTATTTCAAGGGTCGCTCCCCTTTTTGCGGAATCTATTAGGTGTATCTCATCGACAACAAGCAAGCTTAGCTTTTTCAACCAGCTTGCCTCGTTTCTGAGTAAAGAATCAGCTTTCTCAGACGTCGTGACGACTATGTCACATTCCCCGAGCCACTCATCTTTACTTTCGTAATCTCCCGTCGATATACCGATTTTTACTCCAATTTCCTCCCACTTAGAGAATTCTTCGAATTTTTCTCCAGCAAGAGCTCTTAAAGGAACCGTGTATAAGCATTTTCCCCCGCGAATAACTTCATAGACCATCGCCAACTCAGCAATGAGCGTTTTTCCACTTGCTGTTGGAATTGCAACGACCAGATTTTTGTCCGAAAACAAGCCTTTTCTCACAGCCTCCTCTTGGGGTGGATAAAGATTCTCGATTCCCTTTTTTTTAAGAATTTCGACGACATACTTAGAAAGATAATCCGAAAGGGTGTCAACGTTCATTACCCATAAGATTACGAGGAGAATTTATTAACTTAATGCATCCAAAAACTCCCTCAGAATTCTCTCGTCGACTTCTCTGCTTATCCTCAAAAACTTTCCCTCCACAGCTATAAACCCCCTCTTAAATCTGTAAGCATTTTTGAATGGGTAAATCTTCACTTTTTTCGCCCCAAGGGACAAAATCTTCTCCTCATCTACGGTAACATTCCTTTCGAGCTTAACAGTAAAGGACAGATCGTCTCCCACCGCTATAACAGAGGGAAAAACTTTTCTTAATTTATCCTGCAGTTCCCAAGGCCTTTCGTTCGATTCTCTTGCAATTCTGAATGCCTCAAGAATCTTCTCCTTAACCTCCTCCATGTACGCTCCTTTATCTACCGGCAGTAAAAATTTACACCTCCAACGCTTGGTTTGTTTGTATGTTTGTCATTGAGGGGAAAAAATATCGCAACAGGTTCGGAGTTTTCAAAGATAGGATAGATGCCGGAGAGAAACTCGCCGATTTAATCGAAAAACATTTTGATGTTGATAGAGATAAGACGGACGTCGTTGCTATTCCAGCCGGAGGAGTTCCAGTAGCTTGGGCAATGGCTAAAAAAATGGGCTTGAAATTGAAGATCCTGCTCGTTTCAAAGATCCTATTTCCCTGGACAACCGAAGCGGGCTTTGGAGCGTTGAGCATGTTCGGAGACCTCGAATTAAATAGAAGTGCCATTCGCTACTATAAAATCAGCGAGGATGTCGTCGAGGAGCAAGTAAGGAGGACGAGGGAAAAAATTGAAAGGAGGTTGAAAATCATTCCCGAGAGGTATTTGCTTAAAGACGGAAACGAAAACGCTTTTCTCGTTGACGATGGACTGGCATCCGGATACACAATGCTCGTAGCGATAAAAAGCGCAAGGAGGTTTTACGATAGAGTTTACGTTGCTGTCCCAACAGCCTCCTCCCATGCAATTAACCTAATTTCCAAGAGCTGCGATGGAATATTTTGCGTGAATTTGAGGGATATCTATCCGTACGCTGTGGCAGACGCCTATCTGGAGTGGCACGATGTTAGCGATGAGGAAATGCTGGAGTTCCTGAAATAGCAAAAAGGGAGTTTCGTAGTTTTACCTGAAAAAGCAGGAGCGTATCTTAAATTTGAGCGGTTTAATTTAACCGCAAACTTCATAAG
>NZ_WANY01000266.1:0-4194 GCF_015521575.1 Ferroglobus sp. | reverse complement strand
CCTGAGTTCCTTTTCAACATCTTCGCTCAGAACTATCGTTAAAGTTCCTATAAATAACATTATCCTTTTTATATCTGCAATCTACACACGACAGCTTCATACTCCCTGCCCAAATAGTTTAAGGATTTTCGACTCCAATACTCTCGACAGTCTGATTTTCTTCGTTTCTATGAAATGTTTTTATCATTTCCCAGATTTTTAACAAATTGTCTTTACTCTTAACAAAACTGGTTGTGATGGCGTTTAACAAAAAGGGAATAAGCCGCCGCCGGGATTTGAACCCGGGACCTGGTGATTACGAGTCACCCGCTCTACCAGCTGAGCCACGGCGGCAATCGGAAATAAAATCTGAGAATTTGAATTTAAGGCTTGCGGTAAAACGTATAAATCCAAAGCACTCATCTTGATCGTGCACGGAGACCAAGCTGAAAAATTCCTGAACGGCAAGAAAATACTCGACTTCGCTTCGAACATAAATCCGTTTCCTCCGAAAGATCTGTGGGAATTTATAAAAAGTATTTCTTGGAAAATCTCGTACTATCCGGAAAGCAGTTACTCTGATTTAATTGAAACTATTTCGGAAACCTTTGGATGGGATAGAAAAGAGGTTGTATTTGGGAACGGGTCGATAGAGTTGATAAGAACTTTTTTTATTCTAAACAGCGGGAAAGTTCTAATTCCCTATCCCACGTTCACTGAATACGAACGATTTGCAAAGGCATTCGGATCGAGGATCGTCAGATGTCGGCTTAGAGATGTTTACGAAGCTGCGAAAAAAATCGAACCCAATGCTGTTGTTGTTTGCAATCCTAACAATCCAACAGGAGAATTCGTCGAGTGCGTTGAAGAGCTTGACAGTCTTGCGGAGAAGAAAGGTTTTAACCTCCTTGTCGACGAGGCGTTCATCGATTTTTCCAGCAAAAAAGCTCAGCTTGAAAATGCGTTCGTCGTAAGATCCCTGACGAAAATTCTTGGAATTCCCGGGTTGAGGTTTGGATACGGAAAATTTCCGAAGAAGTTTGCTGAAAGGTTTCATGAAATAAGAGATCCGTGGAACGTGAATATGCTCGCGAAAGAAGTTGCCAAGAGATACTTGCCGAAGCTGAAAATTTTCTCAAGGAAAGTTAGAAGAAAGATCTCGCGAGAAAGGAAGTACCTCAGAAAAAGGTTGCAAAGACTTGATTTCTTAAGCGTTGGAGAAGTAAACTTTCTTCTTGTCGAAGGAAAATTCAAAGCAAGGGATCTTCAGAAATTCTTGCTTGAAAAAGGAATTTTGATAAGGACGTGCGAAGACTTCATCGGTTTGAACGAGAAAAATTTCAGAATAGCCGTTAAAGATAGAGATAGTAACAGAGCGCTAATAAAAAATTTAGAGGTATTTGTCGAGGAAAATTCCTAATTTTCTTCTGACCTCTTCGCTTATCATATCCGGAGAGGTCGTTATCGCAAACTTCAGAGCTTCCTTGCATTCGCACTCTCTCTCTTCCGGAATTTTTGGTATCAACTTCCTAAGAATCGCTTTTATGTTTTCCTCGTTTTTCGCCATGTTCTCCAGAACCGTCTTCACATCTACTGGCTCTTCCTTCCAGACGTCGTAGTCGGTAACAGCAGCTACAGTTACGTAGCAGATCTCAGCCTCTCTTGCAAGTTTTGCTTCGGGCAAAGCTGTCATTCCGATTATGTCGAATCCCATGCTTCTGTAGAATTTCGACTCAGCTTTAGTAGAAAACTGCGGTCCTTCTATGCAGACGTACGTCCCTCTATCATGATACCTCAAACCGAGCTCCTTCACAGCTTCTATTGCAGCGGCTCTCAACTCCGGACAGAAAGGGTCAGCTATGCCGACGTGAACTACCACTTCTTCGAAAAATGTGTCCTTTCTGTGCTTCGTCCTGTCGAATATCTGATCGGGAATGACTATGTCCAACGGCTTTATTTCCTCTTTTAATGAACCAACTGCTGCGACGCTTATTATCCTCTCAACCCCGAGCTTTTTGAATGCGTAGATGTTCGCTCTGTAAGGGACATGCGTTGGAGAGAAGATGTGTCCCTTTCCGTGCCTTGAAATGAATGCCACTTTCCTTCCTTCGTAGTCTCCAATTGTTATCTTCGATGATGGCTTTCCGAAGGGTGTGTCGATGTCCACTTCCTTGACGTTTTCAAAAGCATCGCTATCATATACACCAGTCCCACCGATAATCCCGATTTCCGCCTTCATTCTTTAATCCTCCAGTAAGGCTTGTTATCCTTCAAAATCTTCTCCACAATTCCCCTGTTCTCCATTTCCCTCATAACATCGAAAAACCTTCCCGGCTGAGCGATCTCCAAGTAAATAGGATCTATCTGATGAAGCTCGTACAGTCTCCACTTTATGTCCCATTCTCCCCATAGCTTCTCCTTATCTCTCCTCATCAGCCTCGTTATCAACTCAATCATGTCCTCCATGAAGTTCCAAGGGAAGATTATCCAAGCCCACTCTTCAAGGTACTCTCCGAAGTAGTCTGGTGTGAACTTCGACGTGTAAAGAAGCTGTAAGGTGGCTGTTTTTACTTCCCTTGCTCCTAACTCTTCAACGTGCTGTTTTGCTGTCATCAAGCTCTTTCCTGTGTCGGCTATGTCGTCCACGACAAGCACCTTCTTACCTCTCACGCTCTCTTCGTGGAGAGGGTACTTTATCTTTACCTCTCCGCTCATTTTAGCTGTGCCTACGTAGTGCTCTATCTTCAAGCTCGTTAAATCATCCAAACCAAGAAGATCGCAAAGAACTCTCCCAGCGAACCATCCTCCTCTCGCTAAAGCAACGATTATTTCCGGCTCGTAACCATCTTCCCTAACCTGCTCAGCCACCCTCCTACAAAGCCTGTCCATGTACTCCCAGTTCGTCACAACGCACTTGAACTTCTCGGGGAACTCCTCCATAGTTAATCACCAAAGTTAATCCTTTCCTTCACATTTTTAAAATTTCGTATGAAGAAAAAATAGAAAAATTCGGCTTTCAAATTGCTTCAATAACTTTTTTCAACCTTTCTTCAACATCTCTTGCGTTTTCTTCAATCTCTTCAGTTGCAAAAGCTGTTGGCTTAACGGCATCAACCACAACTTCCCCGTCCATTTCATAGACCACGACGTTACAAGGTAGCAGAACTCCGAAGGATCTGTTCGCTTTCAAAACTTCGAAGGCATTTTTAGGGCTGCACGCTCCGAGAATAACGTACTTGTCAAAATCGACGCCTATTTTTTCCTTCAAAGTCTTTTTGACATCGATTTCACACAGAATGCCAAATCCCTCGGACTTCAAAAGCTCCTTGACTCTCTCAACGACTTCTTCAAATTTTCCGTTCACTTTTTTGCCAATTGTAAACATAAACACCGTTAAGTGATTGAAACTTTATAAGTGTGCCGCTGCATGTACATTAGAAAGCTAAGACGTCAGGAGAAAATAAATAAACCTCCCCTCTTTTCTATATTTCGTGAAGCTTAAGGTCAAAGACTACATGACGAAAGACGTGGTGGTTGTAAAGCCTGATCAAACGATAAAGGAGGTAATTGATCTCATCGAAAAGACGGGGCATGACGGCTTCCCCGTTGTCGACGATAACGGAATTGTTATCGGATATATTTCTTCCCGGGATCTTTTGAGGAAAAATCTGGATGCGAAAGTGAAAGACGTGATGTCGAGAAGATTGATAGTCGCCAGAGAGCACATGGATTTAAAAGATGCGGCAAGGGTAATGTTCAGAACCGGAAGGTCTAAGCTGCCGGTTATAGATGAAAAAGGAAAGCTCATTGGAATAATCTCGAACACGGATGTGATAAGGAGTCAGATAGAGAGAGCAGATCCTAAAAAAGTTGAAAACTTAAGGAAAACGATAGAAAGCGTTCATAACGTTAAGACCGAGCTTAAGAGGGGTAAAATTGAAGTTGACAGAATTATTCCCACTCAAACGAAAGTTTACGCTGACGAACTTAGGGGAAGAATTTACGAACTGAAAAAAGGTCTTGCTGAACCCGTTATCGTCATAAAGAAGGGGGCAAAATACTATTTGGTAGACGGGCACCACAGGGTTGTGGCGGCTAAAAAGATTGGAATAGATAAGCTCGACGCGTACATTATAGAAGTTCCAGAAAACGTTGAGCTCGGACTCGAAAAGCTCGTGAGAAAGAAAGGGATAAAATCCGTCAGGGATATTCAGG
>NZ_WANY01000265.1:0-4180 GCF_015521575.1 Ferroglobus sp. | reverse complement strand
CTACTTCTTCTCCTCAAAAATAACGAACTTCAGCCTATTTGCAATTATCATAAAATGGAACAACTTCCCGTTAAAACCGGAGGATGAACGGATAGTTAAAGCGTTGAAATGGTTAAAAAGTATCCAGAATGATGACGGAGGTTTTGCCAATCCGGGAGAGGAGAGCAGTGTGGCTAAAACCTCTTGGGCTATAATGGCTTTGGTAGCAGCCGGAGAAAATCCGGATGAGTGGAAGAAGAACGGAAAAAGTCCGGTAGATTACCTTAGAGAAAATCTGAAAAAAGAGCTCCCGAAAATGGGTACAGCCGATTACGCGAGAACAATTCTGGCTTTAGTAGCAGCTGGCGAGAATCCGAGGAATTTTGTCGGGGTTGACCTCGTGAAGTTGTTAAAGGGCAGAGTGAAGGAGAACGGGCAAATTGGAGACTTCATTTACACAACAATCTGGGGAATCATAGCCCTCGTCTCCGTTGGAGAGGACGTAAACAAGTCTGTTGAGTGGTTAAAAGAGCAACAAAACGAAGATGGTGGCTTTGCGTGGGCTGTTGGTGAGAAGAGCGATTTTGATGACACAGCCGCTGCAATTCAGGCTTTAATAGCTGCCGGCGAGGCAAAAGATTCCGAAGTTATTCAGAAAGCGTTAAATTACCTTAAGCAGGGGCAAAACGAAGATGGAGGGATGAGATACTTCGGAAATTCAGCGAGCAACGCAGCCAGCGACTCTTGGACGATTCAAGCATTGGTTGCGGCTGGGATAAATCCAGTGGAGTGGAGGAAGAACAACATCAGCGTCGTCGAACATTTGTTGAGCTTGCAGACAGAGGAAGGGTACTTTAAATACACCGCCCATCAAACATCAAATCCTGGCTACATGACCGTCAGCGCCATAATGGCTTTGCTTGGAAAAGCGCATCCGATAAAGGTTATGGAGGAAAAAGAAGTGCCCACACCAACGCCAACTCCGGAAATTGTAGAAACTCAAAAACCTGAAAAAACCTCGGAGGAGATAGTGGAAGTAACACCAACCCAGACTCCAACTCCAGAAATCAAAGAGACTCCAACTCCGAAGCCAACTGAAGAAAAGAGAGTAATTCCGGGATTCACAGCCATACTGACTTTGCTCGTGCTTGCAGCGAGAGTCGTGAGAAAATGAAAACAAGGCTCTTCATTTTTTTAATTTTGATCTCTCTTCCTCTAATCTCCCTGTGCGAGGAGAAAAAGCGGGTCGAAGTTGAAGAACACTTTAATCTCTCTGAAATCTTCAACGCTTCTCTCGTCGATGACACTGGTTACCCAATTAAAAACGTAAATCCGGAGAGAATTGTTTCTCTCGCTCCAAGCAACACCGAAATCCTCTTTGCAATAGGAGCCGGAGATAAGGTTGTCGGAGTTACGGACTACTGCAACTATCCTCCGGAAGTACTGGAGAAGAAAGAAAAGGGAGAACTCGCCAGCGTTGGAGGGTATTCCACTGTGAACATCGAAAGAGTACTTGCGCTAAATCCGGATCTCGTGGTAGCGAGCTATGGAAA
This sequence comes from Ferroglobus sp., assembly GCF_015521575.1. Classification (NCBI taxonomy): domain Archaea; kingdom Methanobacteriati; phylum Methanobacteriota; class Archaeoglobi; order Archaeoglobales; family Archaeoglobaceae; genus Ferroglobus; species Ferroglobus sp. The sequence continues at coordinate 2,648 of NZ_WANY01000265.1, read as the reverse complement.
CGGACTCGAAACGATTGAAACTCTGAGGAACCTTGGAGTTTACGTTATAGCCTTCGATCCCAGATCGATTGAAGACGTTATGAGGAGTATTTACTTAATCGGAGTTGCCACTGGAAAAGAGAACGAAGCAAAGGAGCTCGTAAAAGAGATGGGTGAGAGAATTAAGAAAGTTAAGGAAAAAGTTAAAAACGAAAAGAAGGTGAGGGTCGCCCATTTAATCTGGCACGATCCGATATGGGTTTCTGGGAAGGGAACTTTCGCTGACGACGTGATAGAATTTGCCGGCGGAATTAACGTGTTCAACTTTACCGGCTGGAAAGTTGTGAGCGTAGAAGACCTCATCGCCGCAAATCCTGAAGTGATAGTCGTGAACAGTGGAAGCGGAATGGGCGGGGGAAGAAACATCATTTACGAATGGGTAATCAGCGACGAAAGACTGAAAGGTGTAGAGGCTGTAAAGAACGGAAGAGTTTATGTCATAGACTCGGACATAATCTCCCGCCCTTCCTACAGACTTGCAGAGGCTGTGGAAATCATGGCGAGGTTTTTACATCCAGAAGTGTGGAAGTAAAAGCTTTAGCAAATTTCTCTTTCCTGAATTTATCCTGCCTTAATGAATTTTATCTCACTATTTTCAGCTCGTAATAGATTACTTTTAAAAGCTCCGCTTCCGTCCCGTCCTTGGCAGTAAAGCTACAGTGCCAAAAGTAGGAGTAAGAGACAGTATCGTAGTATTATGGGGAGCATCTGTTAAAGACAGCATAACAACACCGAAGTAGTCGTCTGAAAAAGGGGACTCGTAGCCAAAGCTTGGAAAACGTTTGGAATTCGAATTGCGTTCATAGCTTACCAACCTCCACCTTTACTCTGTTAACAAAATCGGAGCATTTTTCAAGGAGATTTACCATTTCAAGCAGTTCATTTTCCGAAATTCTGTAATATTCGTGAGCTATAAGATTTCTTAGGAATACAAGGCGTTTAAAAGTTTTTAGCTCCTCCCCGCTTATGTAGCCAGCTTCTTCAAGAATTTCGAAAAGTTCTCGATATGTTGAGGGGAAGCCAAGTCTTTTCTTCATGACTATGTATTGAGCTATGTCTATAAGTGTGTTGACGGCTTGAAAACATTCCATTGCGAGCGTGTTGTATACAAAATAGTCTCTTACATCCTTCGACTTGAGCTTTTTAGCACCTTCAAGATGTCTTTCGAATCTTAAGATGTGTTCAACAAGCCTCATCCGAGCACCTCTGATGATATCATCTTATACATACGAACTGTGTCGAGGTATTCTCTCATAACTTTTAGCTTAATTTCCAAGAGCTTTTCCTCGTCTCGAACGAATATCTCCTTTCCGTATTTGAAGACCTCGTATTTTATGTGCAAAGGTAGGCGGTGGAAAAGGACGACATCGATTTCTGGGGAGGATAAGCTTCCGATGTCCGCTTCACTCTCTGGAGTTGGGTTTTCAAGGATTACTGCAATGTCGATGTCTGATAGCGGAGTTGCTTCTCCTTTAGCGTGAGAACCGAAAAGGTAGATTGCGATAACATTCGGATGAGATTTGATAACTTTGATGATTTTCGAGATTTTCTCGTTTAGCTCCATGTCGATTTAACTGTAGTGAAAGTTAATATCTTTTTGCTTATTGAATATCCTACATGAATGTTAGAATTGGTAAAGTTATGCTGACGATCCTGTTGATCGCAGTGTTTATCGTGTTTGTGGAAGTTCCGATACTTTCTGTAGCTCTACCGTTGACTGGGGTTTTGACAGTCTATCCATTGTTAATATCTGTAATTCTTTCTCTTCTAATATTCGTGTACAAGATTTTGAAATCCGACAAAAGCTTGGAGATAATATTAAGAATAGCAACAGTCATGCTAATCCTTTTCTGGTTATTCACGCAGGTTCTAACTATCATTGTCATAGAATCAGAGTATCATAGTGTTGTAAGCGAGTACTCCCAGTTTTTAAAGGAAAATCCAACAGATGGATTAAGTTCTTCTTGGGCAGTTGTTGCAAAATACAAAAATGAATTTGATGGAACCTACGGGAGAAATGAGAGTTTGCCTAATAGAGTTTTATTCAGCAATTCTGGATTTTATCTTGGATTTACACCTCTGTTTCTGACATACCTTGAATGGTTTGATGGGTACGGGAAATTGATTGTGCTGCAGAAAAAAGGAAATTGCGGTGAGTTTGCGATTGCTATTAAAACTCTTTTACGGGATGTCACAGGGCTAAAAACAAGAGTAGTTAGCATGGAAGGTTTTGACCACGCTTTTCCAGAAGTTTACTGGAACGGAAGCTGGTGGGTTTTTGATGGTATATTCACAACTCCTAATCATCCCGTAAAGGCTGAATCATACGCTGAATATCTGAAAGAGAACAAAAGAAATGTTTACGAGAATTTATACAATCTTTATACAATCTGAAAGAGGATGAAACTGGAATTTCTATTCTTACTGAACACGGTTTTAAGGCTGTGAACATCACGATTGTTGCAATAATAGATCCTACATCAAGCAAATGGGACGATAAACCTGCCAAAAACGCGGATGTGGAAATATTTGCATTGAAAAACTTGTATGATCCTCTCATCGATAAGGGCGAAACTGATGAAAAAGGAGAATACCATACTGTGCTGAGG
>NZ_WANY01000264.1:0-17220 GCF_015521575.1 Ferroglobus sp. | reverse complement strand
TTCCTCAAAAGAAAGCAGTTCGAGCTCTCCTCTATTTTTTTCTGAGAAACTCTTCGATTTCGAGTATGTTCTCCTTCGTGAGAAGCTGGGATTTGAGGTATTCCACCCTCCTCTTGAACTGCCCAAATTCTTTCGCAAGCTGTTCGAGTGTGATTTTTGCAATGGGAGTAAGTTGGTTCGAGAGGTGATAAAGTTAGCGGAGATTTTTCGTTACTAAGGAGAGAATGAAATAGTTTTTCCTTCACCTACTTCAAGCAAAACAAATATCTGTTTTTAAAATAGCGAAAATTAAAAATTGAGGGAAATCAGTATCCAAGCTCTTTCAGCCTTTCCTTCAAGATGTTCGCTGAATTTTTCAAAGATTCGAGTTCTTCTTCGGTCAGTTCGTACTCTACTATCTTCTCAATTCCGTTCCTTCCGAGTATTGCCGGAACTCCAACAGCCACATCGGAAATTCCGTACTCTCCTTGAAGGACTACGCTTGTAGGAATTTCCTCCTTCGTGTCGTTGACGACAGCATTAACCATCCTGTAGATCGACACTGCCGGCCCGTAAACTGTTGCTCCTTTCCTCTTTATTACCTCGGCTGCCACGAATCTTACCTCCTCAAGGACCTTCTCCCTTGGAACTTCTCCGTCAAAATCCGCTAAGCTCCACGGTATGAACATGCTGTCCCCGTGCTCTCCAATTATCCAAGCCTTTCTGATGTTTCTCGCCCCAAAAGAGTGAAGTCTCTCCTTCAGCCTCGCCGAGTCAAGCATGTTTCCCATTCCAAAAACCTCGTTTCTTGGCTTTCCCGTTTCCTTCCACATTATGTACGTCATCAAATCCATGGGATTCGTGACGACGATTATCTTACTCTCAGGACTCGACTCGACTATTTTTTTAGCTATGTCTTTAATTATTCCCGCATTCTTCGTTGCCAAATCGAGCCTACTCATTCCCGGTTTTCTTGCCATTCCAGCCGAGACAACTATAACATCGCTGCCTTTAAGCAGGGAATAATCGCTACCTCCCACGACCTTTGGATACTTGTCTACGGCAGCAGCCGCATGACTTAAGTCCATCGCCTCTCCAACAGCAAGATCTTCTGCTATGTCAACCAAAGCCACCTCGTCAACGTCCATGTAAAGTATGCAAGTAAAAGCGGCAGTAGAACCGACTCTTCCAGCTCCAACGAAACCGATCTTCATATAGACTTTTCTCGTGCTTAGTAGTTAAGCTTTACTTTTTGGGACTTTTCGAAAATTTGTGAGGAGATTTTCGAAGTAGCCCGATTTCGAGAGGACTCCACCAAAAGGTTTATCCACGAAAGGTAAAAATAACAGTTTCAATCTGGTTTGGTGAGGTGAAGCTTATGGATATTGAAAAGCTCAGATTCGGAACGGAGCTCGTAAAAAGAGGATTTGCGAAAATGCAGAAGGGCGGAGTGATAATGGACGTTACAACTCCGGAACAAGCTGCAATAGCCGAAGATGCTGGAGCCGTTGCAGTAATGGCTCTCCATAAAGTTCCCGCCGATATAAGGGCGAGCGGTGGAGTTGCAAGAATGGCTGACCCGAAAATAATCGAGGAGATAATGGATGCAGTAACGATTCCTGTAATGGCTAAGGTTAGGATAGGTCACTACGCTGAGGCAAGGGCTTTGGAGGCGATAGGAGTGGACATGATAGACGAAAGCGAAGTTTTAACTCCCGCTGACGTTTTCTTCCACATAGACAAAAGGAAATTTACCGTCCCGTTCGTTTGCGGAGCAAGAAGTTTAGGAGAGGCAGTTAGAAGAATCTGGGAAGGAGCAGCAATGATAAGAACTAAAGGAGAAGCTGGAACTGGCAACGTCGTCGAGGCGGTAAAGCATATGAGAATAATGAACTACTCAATTCAGCTCGTTTCGAAAATGGATGAGGAGGAGTTAAGAGTCCTGGCTGAAAACTACGCAAGAGCATACTTAAGACTCACTAACACCGTTTGCGAGGAAATGAAACTTCCAGAAGTGTGCACGAGAAACGAGCCGGTTTATGAGGAATACACTTTCGAAGAGATAGTCGAAGGAATTTACGAGGTTTTGAAAGAAGTTAAGGGTCTGAAAAGGCTGCCGGTGGTAAACTTCGCAGCCGGAGGAATCGCCACTCCAGCAGATGCCGCATTCATGATGCAGCTTGGTGCAGATGGTGTCTTCGTTGGTTCGGGAATTTTCAAGTCGTCAAATCCAGAGGCGTATGCAAGGGCTATAGTCGAGGCAGTCCAACACTACGACGAGCCGGAAGTCGTTGCAGAGGTCAGCAAGAACTTGGGCGAGCCTATGAAGGGACTCGACGTTTCTCAGCTCGAAGTTCAGATGCAGGAAAGGGGAGTATGAGGATTGCAGTAGTTGGCGTTCAGGGAGATGTTGAAGAGCACGTACTTGCTTTGAAAAAAGCTCTCAAGAACTTAAAAATAGACGGAGAAGTCGTTGCTACAAGGAGAAAAGGTGTCGTAGAAAAGAGTAATGCGGTGGTTATTCCCGGTGGAGAGAGCACGACGATAAGCAGGTTAATTTGGAGAGATGGGATAGCGGAGGAGATCCTTTCCCTTCACGAAGAGGGGAAACCCATAATGGGAACATGCGCCGGGTTGATAATACTGGCTAAGAGGGGAGACGAGCAAGTTGAGAAAACGAGGACGAAGCTTCTCGGAATTTTGGACGTTAAAGTTAAAAGAAACGCTTTTGGAAGGCAAAGAGAGAGCTTTGAAGCGGAGATAGACTTTAAAGGCATCGGAAAGTATAAAGCAGTCTTTATTAGAGCCCCCATCGTCGAAGAAGTTGGAGAGAATGTAGACGTTCTCGCAAAATTTGAGGATAAAATTGTGGCCGTGCAACAAAAAAACGTTCTTGGACTGGCTTTCCATCCAGAACTAACAGAAGACACGAGAATTCACGAGTATTTTATAAAAATGATTGAGTAGTCACTTCTTCATATTTTCTGCCGATTTTTCATAACTTTCGGGAAGAATCATTCTGAGCCTTAAGGCGGTGGTGGGTATTGGATACCTTATCCCCCTCCTATGCGTCTCTTCCAGATTTTTGGCTATCCTCTCCCCCATCTCGAAGGGGAAGGAAAAGGCAATTTCGCTGTCCTGAGTTAAACCGAACAGTCTGTCTCCGTAGCAGGGGATTACAAGCCTCGGTTTCCTGTATACGTACGCTTCGAGGAACTCCGTACAAGCTCCCCTGCCGAGAATTCTCGTTTCAAAAGCCCCTCCAACATCGTACAGAGTTGCGTGCACGAGTCTGAGGATTTGAGCAGCATTGCCATATACGACGACGAAATCCACTTCTTTCATTCTGTTCAGCGGTGCTACGAGACAGCCGAGATACTTCTCTTCAAGCTTCACAACGGCTTCCTCAAACTTCTTTCCCACCTCTTTGCTTATCGCGTATCCGGCATCGTAAGCGAGTTCGCCAGATTCGTACAGCTCGTCGGGTTTTGTAAATCCGTATCCCACCAAGCCTATCGGACAAGTAGTGTTTTTGTCGAAAAACACAGTCCAGCCGTATCTCCTTGCTAAATTGTACGCTTGACAAATCGTGAGGTTGTCAGCTCTTCTATACTTCTCCGGCAATTCGTCTTCGCTTTTTATAAATTTAAATCCAAGAGGAAAGCTGTCTATCCTCAAAAATCTTTCAAGAGCTTCCTGCAGCTCTTTCGGGTTCATAGTAGATATCTTTGAGCGATCAATATATCTTTGTCGATTTTGCTCCGAAAACACTAACTTTTATATCGGTAGCGAGACTTCTTTTGTCGTGCTTGCCAAAAGGGTAGCGAGAAACGTTCTTTACAACAGCTCCTCGATAATTGTCTCAAACGCAGCGGGATTGCTAATTTCAGTTTACCTCGCAAGAACGTTACAAAAAGAGCAGTTTGGAGTTTATTCTTTAACGATTTCGGTAGCTTTTCTCCTCATGGTTTTCACGGACTTGGGAATAAACGCAACTACGGTGAGGTTCTGCGCTCGCGCCTTTTCGAAAGGTGATTACGAGGAGCTCAGAGGTTACTTCAAATTTTTGACGAAGATCAAAATCTCTCTTTCTATTTTTTCGTCGCTGCTTCTCTTTCTCCTCTCCGATTTCCTCTCTCAGAATGTTTTCCGTGAAGAGGCTCTTTCTCTACCCCTAAAATTCGCTTCCATCCTACTATTGTTTCTACCCCTCAGCGGATATTTAACGAGCGTTTTTAATGCCTTCAACGATTTTAAAGCAAATTTCGTAAGAGCTGTGTCGTACGAATTTTCCCGAGTGATAGCTGTAATCTCTCTCGTCACCCTCGGGCTTTCTGTGATTGGAGCAATACTTGGATACGTTGTAGCGAGCATAACGGCGACGGTAACGCTACTATCCCTCCTGGTTAAAAAGTACGGAAGAATTTTGTTTGGAAAAGAGAAGAAAATAAAGAAGAGAGGAGTTCTCAAATTTACGAGTTATCTTACAATCGGCTCTATCACTTGGACGATTTTCGCTTACGTGGATTCAGTTATGATTGGAATCTTCATGCCGGTCGAGTACGTGGGATACTACAGAATAGCCCTTTTAGTTGTTTCGGCAATTTCCGGAATTCTTTCTGTGCCAGCTGTCATGTTTCCCGTTTTCGTAGCTCTCGAAGGAGAGGACTTGAGAACAGCTTTCAAAAGAGCTTTTAAGTACAGCTCGATGATTGCCGTGCCAATAACTTTCGGTTTACCGGTAATAGCGAAGCCAGTGATAAGAGTTGCTTTCGGCGCCGAGTACTTACCAGCCGTAACGGCTTTGTGGATTCTCTCGCTGTTAATTTTGAGAGCAGCCCTCGGCTTTTGGGGAAACATCTTCAACGCCAAAGGTATGCCAGAATACCCTGTCTACGTTCTCTCCTTAGCGATGGTTATGAACGTTCTGCTCAACTATTTCCTCATTCCGATTTTCGGTATTTCCGGAGCCGCATTAGCCACCGTTGCCTCCAACGCTTTAAACTGGATCGCCCTCGCTTTACTCTCTAAAAGGATCTTCAACGTGTTTTTCGACGCTTGGGACTTAATCAAACCGGTAATCTCAAGCCTCGTCATGCTTGGGGTGATTCTGAACATCAAACCAAAAACAATTCCGGAAGGAATTTTAATGATTTTTGTAGGAGCTGCAGTATATTTCCTCGTTCTCTGGCTTTTGAGGGGTGTTAGCAGAAAGGACATCGATTACTTGTGGAACGCTTTCAAGTAGTTTATGAATTTTCCTAAATCTGCCACAAAACACTTGGACACCTCTATTCTCTTCGAAAAGGATTCTCTAACCTTACTTCCAACGAGCTGCCCGGAAAAGTAAGCAAAAACGAAAATAGGAACGTGATAGAGTGAAGAAGAGCTGAGAAATCTCAACGTTGCTACGAAAGGAACTGGAGCGTGTACAGCTAAAAACCACTCTTTGGACATCCTCCTCGTTCCAGCTCTCCAGTAACCGAAGGGAATGTTAAGAAGGAAGGTCAAAATTAACGCTAAAGTTTCAGATAGCATAAATCTGTCTTCGAGAAATAGGATTTTAACGTTTTCTTTAACTATATGAGTCTACCATACCTGTCTATCTCTCCTCTCTTTATTCTCGTAGCCGAAATTGGTTTTCCATCCTCTGCGAGAACGAAATCAACCTTGACGATTTTTATCTCCTTTTTTCCAAGCTCTCTTCTCTTTTCATTAATTTTTTTAGCCATTTCGTAAGTTTCGGGACTAACCACCAAGTACTCGAAGTCGACCTCAAGGGTTTTTCCGTAGGGGTTGGTGATCTTGACTATCATCGGTTCGAATCCGTATTTCCTTTTTATGTACTGTCTCACGTTCTCAGCTCTGATCTCGAAAGGGAGGACGCTCCTTATTCTCTGCCTCGCCATCTCGTCGCTGGTAATTCCTATGGTCATTTCCTCTCCTCCAAGCTTCACAGCCACATCAAGAAGCTTCTTGTGACCCTCGTGCAGCGGCTCGAAAGTTCCGCCGACAGCCACCTTCATCGAGAGTTTGAGGAGAAGGTGATTATAAAAATCAATCGGAATAAAGTAAACTATTAAATCTCCTTGAAATATTTAATCCCATGAACATCATTCCGGGAAACGCATCTCCGATCCTTTCTTCAAGAATAGCTGAGAAAACGGGTGGAAGGTTGATAGAAGTAGAATACAGACGCTTTCCAGACGGAGAGCTTTACGTTCGAGTTAAAGAAGTTCCTAATGAGTGCGTCGTCGTTCAAAGCATAAATTCCAACGACGATCTCGTGTATTTAATTCTCATTCTCGACGCTCTCGAAAATTCCGATGTAACTCTTGTCGTTCCTTACATGGGTTACGCGAGGCAGGACAAGAGGTTCCTTGACGGAGAGGCTGTCAGCATTAGAGCGGTGGCGAAAATACTTGAGAGCTACGCCGAAAGGATATACACAGTAAACATCCACAGCAAAGATGCGGAAAGCTGGTTCAGAAAGCTTGAAAATCTCGATGCTATGCCTCTCATCGGAGAAAGATATAAGGATAAGGACGTTGTGATGATAGCTCCGGATAAGGGTTCCCTCGAAAGGGTTAAGGTTGCCGCAAAGTACGCTGGGTGCGACTACGATTATTTGGAGAAAAAAAGAGTTGACGCTGAAACGGTGGAAATTTTCCCCAAAAACTTGGAGGTGGAGGGGAGAGACGTGGTAATAATCGACGACATCGTTTCAACTGGCGGAACTATAGTCGAAGCGGTGAAAAGCTTGGAGGTGAAGAGCGTTGAAGTGGCTTGTGTCCATGCCGTTCTCGCTGGAAACGCTTTAAACAGGATATATTCCGCGGGAGTTAGGAAACTCATGGCAACAGATACCGTCGAAAAAGCTGTAAGCGAGATAACAGTCTCACCTCTCATTTCGGAGGTGCTGCAATGCTGAGTTTTGAAGTGGAAGTATGGTTTGGAGATGTAGACTCTTTCGGGCATGTGAACAACGTGGCTATAGCGAGATACCTTGAAACGGCAAGGATGAAGTACTTTGTAGAGAGACTCGGATTCAAAAAGCTTGAACCGATCTTCGTTTTGAGGAGGATAGAAATCGACTACCTCTCCCCGCTATACTTGGGAGAAACTGCCGTTGTCGAGATATGGGTTGAGAGAGTGGGCAACACGAGCTTCGATTTTGGTTACAGGATTTACGAGAAGAACAGCGGAAGAGAGATCGTTAAAGCTAAGAGCGTTCAGGTTTGGTACGATGTTAGGGAGAACAAAAAACTCCCGATTCCCGAAGATATCAGAGAGATTATGGTTAAGGACGTGAGGAGAGGGGAATGAAGTACCTAATCCTAATTCCCGACGGTTTGGCTGACTGGGGCATTGAGAAACTCGGAGGAAAAACTCCCCTCGAATACGCTCAAACGGAAAACATGGACTTCATAGCCAAAGAAGGAATATGCGGACTTGCAAAGACGATTCCAGAAGGGTTTGAGCCGGGAAGCGATATAGCGAATTTATCTATTCTTGGAGTTGATCCGAGAAAGTACTACACCGGAAGAGGCCCGATAGAGGCTTTAGCAAAAGGAGTTAGAGGGGATATCATTTTTAGATGCAATCTGGTTTACATCGAAAACGGAGTTATGGTAGATTACAGCGGAAACAGAATCACTGATAGAGAGGCAAAAGGAATCATCAAAGAACTGAACGAAAACAAACCCTTCGACTTCGTCGAATTTCACCACGGTTTCGCTTTTAGGAACTTGCTTGTTGTTAACGGAATTGAGGGGAACGTCAAAACTTATCCCCCCCACGATATAATGGGAGAGAGAGTGGAGAAATACCTTCCCTCCAACGGGGAGCTTGCGGAGGTTTTGAGAAAACTCATAGACTGGAGCATGGAATTCCTACCAAACATCAGCGAGAAAGTTAATGCCGTGTGGCCCTGGAGCGGAGGGAAGCTTCCGAATATGCCAAGCTTCGAGGAAATGCACAAGCTAAGAGGTTGCATGATTTCCGAGGTAGATCTGCTTTACGGAATTGCCAATGCATTGAAAATGGACTCTTTGAGAGTTGAAGGAGTAACGGCTTTCGTTGACACGAACTACAAAGGCTTAGCTAAAGCTACGATAAAAGCTCTACACAAATACGATCTCGTTGTGCTTCATACAGAGGGAATTGACGAAGCGGGGCATGAGGGGGATGTGGAGCTGAAAGTTGAAGCTATAGAACTTTACGACGAGAAGATAGTTGGATACATAATAGACAGAATCGATCTTGAAGACACGAGGATCATGCTTCTTCCCGACCACCCTACTCCGATAAAGGTAAGAACTCACGTGGCTGAGCCAGTACCCGTGGCTATCTACTGCGAGAGAAAGGATGACGTAAAGAGATACAGCGAAAGAGCTTGCAGAAGGGGAAAACTCGGCTTCGTAAACGCTACGGAGCTAATAAAAATAATGAAGAGAGTTTAGGTTCTCCTCAGCTCAACGAGAGTGAGTTTTTTCCCGTTTTTACAATCAACGTTGCCTCCTATAACTTTCTCAACAACGAATCCCTCGCTCTCGAACTCTATTGGATTGCAGAGGTTGTAGTAAACGCAACTTACATCCGAGCAATTCCCCTCTATGGATATCTTCATTCCCTCCACAGCCATTTTTGGTTCCACTGCAACTATGAGCGGAAGCTCAACAACCTCTACAGCCACAACGCCTTCGTCGTGCAACGGGCATGGATGGACTTCTCCGTTCCGTAATCCGACGATCTTATACTTACATCCCTTCTTAAGCTTCAAACAAACTTTATTGATCTTGCAATTTTCACACTCCTTTCCTCCGCCGAGATACGTGAATTCGATCCCGACTTCAGCCCAATCTTTACCACATACAGTAATTATCTTTTGAGCATCCATTAGCACCACCTTTGCAGAATTATAGTAAGTTTTTCATCTGCAAAGTATTAAAATTTGTCTGAAGATGAGGGTGGTTGAAAGGGTCTTGGCTGAACTGAGGAAAAGTAAAGAGCGGGGTTTACTCCAGTCCGAACTGGTGAGAAAAGTCAGGGCTTCGAAATCAACCGTCTCGGAAGTTCTTTCCGAACTTGAAAAAAAAGGAGTGATAGTGAGAGAGCAAGAAGGAGGAAAATCGCTAAGGGTTTGGTTGACTGAACTTTATCCAAAACCGATAAAAGGTAAGCTGAAGCTCGGAATTTTAAAATCATCAGAGTACGCATGCCTCCTAAGCGGATTTAGCGGAATTGTGAAAGTTTACAACAACGCCATGGACTTAACGAGAGATCTCGTTCTTGGAAGAGTGGACCTTGCCGCATCTCCCTTTGTAACGCAGGTTATGTTCGGAGTAATGATGAAAAACATCAGAATAGTCAGAGGAGTTGCTTACAACGGCTCGGGAGTTGTTTTTGGAGATGAGAAAAACGGTATTTTCGGTTCAAGCGAGCTTTCAGCCATGGAGATAATGCTTAGACTTGTGAAGGATGAGATTGGTTTGAAAAAATTCCGCTACTTCTCATCCCCAGAGGAAATGATCTCTTCCCTCAACTCTTTGAACGGTGTAGGCATTTGGGAGCCATATTTTTCATCCTTAAACAGAGATAAAGTATTTTTTAAAGACATAATAGGCGACCACCCCTGCTGTACGCTTGCGGTGAACGTTGAGAGTTTCGAGGAAAATAAAGACCTAATTAAGGACTTTCTCGCTGAGTACGATAAAGCTAAACCAGATCCCGAAAAACTCGCCGAAATCTGCGGATTTAGTAAGGAGGAAGTCGAGAAAAGCCTGAAAAGCTACACCTTCGTGAAAGAGGTTAGAGAGGATGAACTCCTCGATTTTTTGAAGCTTGCTAAGATAGAGATTTCGAGGGAAAGCTTAGAGCCTCTCTTTGAACTTCAGAATTTCTGAAAGCTTTAACACGGAAATCGGATTTAGAGAACTCTCTTCCCTGTCAACAGCGCAGGAAAAAGCCACAACTTCTGCGCCGAGTTTTTTCAACCTGTCCTCGATAGATTTAGCCGACGAGCCAGTCGTGATTACGTCCTCAACCACAAGGAACTTTTCCCCACTCCCAACTTCCCCTATGAATTCCTCTTTGGCTCCGTACTCCTTCTTCCTCTTCCTGAAAATCACGTAATCCTTTTCAAGATCCAAAGCTACAGCAACAGCAAACGGAACTCCACCAAGTTCTATACACGCTATTTTGTCAAAATCGAAGTCAATTTTCGAAATTAACTCCTTTGCAAATGTTTTAAGTATCTTAGGCTTAGTCGAAGCTTTTTTGAAGTCTATGTAAACGTTGCTTTTCTTTCCAGAGGAAAGAACGAATTCCCCAAATTTTACCGCACCGACATCGTATAACATCTTCACGAGCTCGAATTTGTCCATTTTTCATCACCACGGAACGTCTTTTAACTTTAGCAAATAAGCTATTCTGTTGGTTACAACATGCAGAACGGGTGTTATGAGGAAAGCTATTAAAATGTTCTCAAAGCTGAATACTTTCCAAAAAGCTTCGGAGAAGGATGCTATCAAGAGCGAAAAAACCAAGAAGTCGAGCTGGTCTAAAATTGGAGCTCTTTCACCCCTCTTCAAACCAATCCTCCTTTTGAGAAAGCTTCCAGTCAAATCCCCAAGAAGGGATCCGAAGGATAAGAGAAAAGCGAGTTGAAGAAACTGAGAGTAGGAAAGGGAGGAGAAGATAGCAAAACCGGCGGCTCTTTCAATAAAAAGCTGAAGATGAGCAACAAAAACTCCGCCGATCAAGCCAGAGAAAAACCCACGGAAGGTTTTACCATCGCCAAGAATTCTCCTACCGTCGACGAAATTTTTTCCGAAATCAATCGGAAATCCTCCTCCAAAGATGACCGCAAAATTATTGGGGGTGTAAGCCGGGAGGAGAATCCAGATAGTTTTTAATATCTCAAGGAGCATACTTCCAGCTGACGAAACGTTATTATATCTCTTTCGCAGTCCATATTTTATAAAAAGGGAGGTGGAATAATGATCTCTCTTCCGTTCAAAACGATGTCCCTTTGCCCAGAGTGCATCAAAAAAATTCCCGCTGAGGTTTATGAGGAAAATGGAAAGGTCATGATGAAAAAAGTGTGTAAGGAGCACGGAGAGTTTGTGGACGTTTACTGGGGAGATGTAGAGCTTTTCAAAAAAGCTTCGAAATTCAGAGCCGATGGATACGGTATAGAGAACCCGCAAATTTATGATAAAGTTGACTGTCCTTTCACCTGTGGTTTGTGTAGAGCCCATAAAAGCCACACGGCTTTGCTCAACATCGTTTTGACGAACAGGTGCAACATCGCTTGTTGGTACTGCTTCTTCTACGCTAAAAAAGCCGGTTACGTTTACGAGCCGACAATAGAGCAGATAAGGTACATGGTTAGGGTTGCGAAGAATTTGAAGCCCGTTGGGTGTAATGCAGTGCAGTTAACCGGTGGAGAGCCAACGCTTAGAGATGACTTAGTTGAAATAGTTAGGGCAATAAAGGAGGAGGGGATCGATCACGTTCAGCTCAACACAAACGGTTTGAAGCTTGCGGAAGACCCCGAACTTGTTATGAGCTTGAGAGAAGCTGGAGTCAACACAGTCTATCTATCCTTTGACGGAGTTGACGAAGAAACGAATCCAAAGAACCACTGGGAGATCCCGAAAATCCTTGAAAACTGCAGAAAGGCTGAACTCGGTATCGTTCTCGTTCCAACGGTAATAAGAAATTACAACGATCATCAGCTCGGAGACATAATTCGCTTTGCCGCAAACAACATAGACATCATAAGAGGTGTGAACTTCCAGCCCGTAAGCTTAACTGGAAGCATGCCAAGGAAGGAAAGAGAGCTCAGAAGGATAACGATTCCGGATGCGATAAAGCTCATAGAAGAGCAAACAGAGGGAGAGATTTCAAGAGAAGACTTCTATCCGATTCCGAGCGTCATTTCCATTTCAAGATTCGTCGAAGCTTTAACCGGAAAGCCACAGTATTCGCTGACTAATCACTTCGCCTGCGGAATGGCAACCTACGTTTTCAAATACAACGGCAGACTAATCCCGATAACGAGGATTCTCGACGTGGAAGGTTTGCTCGAATACCTAAACGAGAAAGCAGAGGAGATAAGGGGAAGCAGAATTAAGACGATAAGAGCCCTTAAAGGGATAATAGACTTAAGAAAGTTCGTTATAAGCAAGGAGATTCCGATAGACATACCAAAGCTCCTTTTCGACATCCTTGTAAGGCACGACTACTCAACCCTTGGCAAGTTCCATATGAATGCTCTCTTCATAGGTATGATGCACTTCATGGACTTGTACAACTACGACATAGCGAGAATTATTAGGTGCGACATCCACTACGCAACTCCAGACGGAAAGATTATTCCCTTCTGCACGTTTAACGTCCTACCTGAGATGTACAGAGACAAGATCCACGAGAAATTCGCCATCCCGATTGAGGAGTGGGAGAAGAGAACTGGAAGGAAGCTCAGAGATGACATAGTGAGAGTAGTGAGGAAGAAATGAGGGGGTTTTTCATAGGGAGATTCCAACCCTACCACTTAGGACACCACGAAGTCATCCTGGACATACTTGATGAGGTTGACGAGCTGATAATTGGCATCGGAAGTGCCCAAGAGTCTCATACGATAGAGAATCCGTTTACCGCCGGAGAAAGGATACTGATGATTTCAAGGGCTTTGAGAGAGTACAGGGACAGGATATACATAATTCCCCTCGAAGATATCTATAGGAACAGCCTTTGGGTTTCTCATGTTGTGAGCATGGTTCCACCTTTTGACGTCGTTTACAGCAACAACCCCCTCGTCGTTCGCCTCTTCAAAGAAGCCGGATTCGAAGTTAGGAACACGAGGATAATCAACAGAGTCGAGTTTCAAGGGACGGAGATAAGAAGAAGAATGATCTGCGGAGACAGCTGGGAAAACCTCGTGCCGAAAGAGGTTGCTGAAGTTATAAAGGAGATCGGGGGAGTTGAAAGGCTCAAGGAGATCGCCTCAACAGACTATTGAGATCGTTTTTGTCGAGTGGAATCCGAACTTCTACGCCGTTTTGAACGAAGGAGTGATCGAATTTTCCACTTTCACACCCAAAAAGCTGGAAAGCTCCTACGAAAGCGATTTAGCTGAAAAACTTGAGAAAAAGCTCGAAAAATATTTTTCCGGAAGGAGAGTTGATTTCAACGAATTTAAAGTGTCCTATCCTTCCGAATTTTCAAGGAGAGTTCTCGAAGAGGTGAGAAAAATAGAGTATGGTAGCATTTGCTCGTATTCCGACTTGGCTAAAAAGCTTGGAACAAGCCCGAGAGCCGTTGGAGTTGCTTTGAAGATGAACAGGGTGCCGGTGATAGTTCCCTGCCACAGAGTTGTTGCTAAAAAAGGCTTAGGGGGATATTCTCTCGGGATAGAAATTAAGTTGAAGCTTCTAAAACTGGAGGGAGTTGAATGTGCCTATCTAAGCGGGAGAGGGAGTTCATAGAGGACTGGTTGAGGTATGTTGAGGGGAAAATGACTTTAAAAGAGTTCGTCGAGAAGTGGAAAAGCGAAGGAAAGGACTGGAAAGCCTACATAAGGGTTTTAAGGTACAGAATTTCCAAAAAGTACGACAGAATGCTTAAAGACCTCTTGCTCATGAAGAAGTTTCTGGACTTGGATCTTCACCCTTAACGATTTTTGCTACGAAAAATCCGGAGCAACGGTGTTTGTGGGGGTAAAGTCTTTTGGCTTTTCTCAATTCAGAGCTGAGCTTGATGTCTCCGATTTTCGTTAAAGCCTCTTCTCCGAAACCGACCTCCTCAAGCTTTATGTCGAAGTTTTTTAAAGCCCACTCTATTACGAGTTCGTTCTCCTCAGGAGTGAGAGAGCACGTCGAATACACCAACACCCCTCCGGGCTTTAGGGATTTTATTCCAGACTCAAGCATCTGTTTTTGAAGAGATGTGCAAAAGAGAATATCCTTCGCTCCTCTGCTCCACTTTCTCGTGGGGTCTTTGTGAATTATCCCCTCCCCCGTGCACGGAGCGTCAAGGAGAATTTTGTCCGCCTTAATTCCAAGGTTGTGGAATCTCGCGGAGTTCATTCTTAAAACAATCGTGTTCATCGCACCCATTCTGTGGATGTTGTCTATCAGCGGAGGAATTCTTTCTTCGTTCCCCTCTATAGCGATTAGAATTCCTCTGTTTTTCATCAACATGGAAATCATCGTCGCTTTTCCTCCCGGAGAAGCTGCCATGTCCACAACGAGGTCGTTTTCCCTCGGATTTAGCTCGATTGGTGGTATGCAGGAGCTTTTGTCCATGACGTAATAGAATCCCATGAGAAATTCTGGAGTTGCTCCTATGCTGTAAGGCTCCTCCACAACCTCGTAGCAGAAGGGGACTTCCGTCTTTTCAAAAACGAAGCCCCTTTCCTCCAACCTCCCCACAAGCTCCTCCTCGCTTATTTTTATCGTGTTAACCCTTATGTACTTTGGAACGTTTTCCATTCCCTCGACGAGCTTTGCCGTTTCCTCTTCTCCGAAAAAGTTCACCCATCTTCTGATTATGAACTCGTCGTATCCGTATTTTTTCGCCAATTCCTTTGAAAAATCTGTGGAGGGAAAATCCAAAACTCTCATCTGTCGAAGAATGGGCTCTTTGAAAGAGAAGCCAAAGGAATCCCCATCACCACATCGGCTTTGGAAATTCCGAGGAGTTTTGCAGCAGCCCCAATTCTGTACATGACCCTCGAATCAACTCCGATTATTGCTCCAAGTTTCACAGCAGATCCTATCGCTATCCCCAAGTCAAGGAGCTTAAAAGCGCAATTCGGACCTTTGAAAACGACTTCCCTCCTCTCAGCCTTTGCAAACTCCATGCAACTTTCAAATCCGCAAGCTCCGCAGTTCATTCCTATGCTTCTATCTCCGTAAATTCCAAGGAGTATGAGACCGTCAGATTTTCTCAAGCTATTCGCATCTCTCACGAAGTTTTTGTCTCCAGTTTTTTCCGCAAGTTCCTCCATTTTTTTCGCTATCTCCTCAAACTCGGAGAGGTATATGACCTCAAGGCTGTCCTCCCCCTTCGACTTCGGAGCCGTTTGGGCGGAAGCTATCATGAGCTTTGCAGCAAGCTCCACAACCTCTTTTCTAACATCTTCCTCCAGCATCAAATCACCCCCAACAAGAAAGCTAACATTCCCAAAGCCATTGCCGACATCGTTCTCTTTCTGAGAGAATAAATTTCTTCCCTTTTAACTCCTTTCAGCAACTTGAAAGCCGAGAAAAGCAAGATTGCATCGCAAGCCAAAACGGGGATTAAATACTTGATATCCCGAAACTCAGGGAAAATAAGGGCTAAGAAGCTCAGAGAGACTGCTAACATGAAGAGAAGAGCTGCGATCTTTGCAGCAAATTTTTCTCCATAAAGAATTGCAACAGTCTTCGCGTTCCTTATCTTATCCCCCTCCACATCTTCAATACCCTTCATTATCTCTCTTCCAAGCCCGGAAATGAAAGCTAAAGCTGATAGCAATATTATGGCTTCGTTGAGGTTCTCCATTATTATTCCGCCGAAGAGAAAGGGAGCCGCCATCGTTGTGGCTATGTATACGTTGCCAATCAATCCGAACTCCTTGAGCTTGAGATCATACAAAACTCCGAGGATGGAGATTAACAGAGCGAAGCCGAAAGCGAGAGGAGAGATTAGATAGGAAAAAACCAATCCCACCGGAAATAGAAAAATTCCGGATAATAAAGCCTCTCTTCTGCTTATTTCTCCAGTTACAAGCGGTCGATCGAAGCGTTTGTTAGCTAAATCCACTTCGTAGTCGAAGTAATCGTTCAGAGCGAAAGTTGATGACTGCAAAAATACCGCCGTAAGAAAGCCGAAGAGAGTCTCCTCCAAAGGAAGATTTTTAGCCGCGATAAATATTCCGACTAAAACTCCGAATCCGTACATCACTCCGTGGTCGATTCTGAAAAGTTTGAGGTAGGCTCTCGCTTTCATGGAATCGTGTCAAGATAACTCTCGATTCCTCTCTCGTAAATTACGTTTCCGACGACTATTGTATCCGCTGCCGAGAGCATCTCCAAAGCCCTCTCTTTACTGTTAATTCCACCCCCGTAGAAAAGTCTTGCTTTTTTCAGCTTGCCCTTAACTTCCTTCACAACCCCCAAATCTCCGTAGGTCCCGCTGTACTCTATGTAGATTATCGGTAGTTTCAGAATCTCTTCCCCAACAACAGCGAAGCTTGCTGCTTCTTCTTTTTTCAAATTGCACAAAGCTTCCGTCACTCTTCCCACGGCAGAGTTTTCGTTTAGGACAATGTATCCCTCGAAGTAAATCTTCCTGTCGAAAAGCTCTCTAAAAGTGTCGAGTTTTTCGTAGTTCATCCTTATCCACTCCGCATGCTTCCCGGTAATCCACTCACCCCTTTTTGAATTGAGAACTATGGGAACGAAGACGTAATCGACATCGTAAACGACGTTTGAAGGATCAGAAGGCTCCATTATTATTGGCTTATCTCCCTCTTTCAGCATTTTCAGCAGCTCGATTACCTTTTCTCTGGTCACGTTCTGCGTTCCGGAAACCATTACTGCATCCGTATCACTTTCTAAAACAGCGTCAACAATTTTCCTGTCATTTTTTCTGTCCGGATCGAGCTTGGTGATGTGTTTCCAGTCGAACATCTCTTCAGAGGAGAGCAGAAGTATATAAAAAATTAGCGACCCAATTTCTGATATTAAGCGGTAGTTTTCTCATAAAGTTCACGAAAGATTAATCGAGAAATTGGCGGTTTTTCTCTTCCCCTGCAATTCCAGCAAGTTTTAAATAACTTAACGGGGTTAAGCTTGGAGATGAATCTCGATAGATACTCTCCGCAGAATCTGAGAAGACCGTCGAGTGGAATGATAAACGTTCACCCAATTCAAAGGGGTGGGATACTAACAGACGAAGCTAAACAGGTTATTCTTGAGTGGGCTGATGGCTATTCCGTCTGCGATCTGTGTTTGGAGGGAAGAGTAGATCTCGTTAAAAATCCGCCAATTGATGAGTTTAAGAGAGACGTGGCTGAGTTTTTGAACATGGACGAAGTAAGATTCACCGCCGGAGCGAGGCATGCGAAGTTCGTTATAATGTCCGCTTTTAAGGAAAAGACGGTTGTTGTCGATTCTCTTGCTCACTACACATCTTATATCGCCGCCGAATTAAACGACATGAAGGTTTACGAGGTGCCGAATTCGGGAT
>NZ_WANY01000263.1:0-3939 GCF_015521575.1 Ferroglobus sp. | reverse complement strand
TAGTTTTCCTCCTCGTTTACCTTGCTGTGAGGGAGAGTAAAGCGGAGGAGAAAAAGATTAGTGCACTGGAAATTCTGAAGGAGAGGTACGCAAGAGGGGAGATCACAAAGGAGGAATTTGAAAGAATGAAGAGGGAGATCGAAGGGTGACTTGTATGGAAGAGCACAAGCATCATGCCGATGAGATGAAAGAAGCTAAGCACGAGCATAAAAAAATGCATCACGAACACCACGAGCACATGATGGAGGACTTCAAGAGGAGATTCTACATCTCCACAGCACTTACTATCCCAATCCTGATACTCTCACCGCTCATTCAGGAAGTTTTCAACTACTCACTCAAATTTCCGGGGAGAGAGCTCGTCCTTTTCCTACTCTCCTCCATTGTTTACTTCTACGGCGGATACCCCTTCTTCAAGGGATTTTTCGACGAGTTTAAAAAGAAAACCCCCGGAATGATGACGTTAATATCCGTTGCTATCACCTCCGCCTACGTCTACAGCTCAGCTGTCGTTTTTGGATTGGAAGGGAAATACTTCTTCTGGGAGCTGGCGACCCTTATCGATATCATGCTTCTTGGGCATTACATAGAGATGAAGTCCGTCCTCGGAGCTTCGAGAGCTTTGGAAGAGCTCGTTAAAATTATGCCGTCAACGGCTCATTTAATTAAAAACGGCGAGATAAGGGAAGTTCCGGTGGAAGAGTTAAAACCCGGAGACCTCGTCCTCGTCAAACCCGGAGAGAAAATTCCCGTTGATGGAATTGTGATGGAAGGGGAAAGCTACGTAGATGAATCCATGCTAACCGGAGAGAGTAAACCAGTTTTGAAAAAGAAAGGGGAGAAAGTAATAGGAGGGGCGATAAACCTCCAAGGTTCTTTGAAGGTGCAGGTTGAAAAAACAGGAAAAGATACGTACCTCAGCCAGATAATAGAGCTCGTTAAAGCCGCTCAGGAGAGCAAATCGAAAACTCAAGATTTAGCAAATAAAGCAGCGTTTCTACTCACGATCATCGCTCTAACCGCTGGATTCATAACATTCACAGCGTGGATATTCTTCGGAATGGACTTGGCTTTCGCTGTTGAGAGAGCAGTTACTGTGATGGTTATCTCTTGCCCTCATGCGTTGGGATTGGCTGTTCCGCTTGTCGTGGCAGTTTCAACCTCTTTAGCTGCTAAGAACGGATTGCTCATAAGAAACAGGCAGGCTTTTGAGAGAGTTAAGGAGGTCGAAGCAGTAGTTTTCGATAAAACTGGAACTCTAACCGAAGGTAAGTTCGGCGTCACCGACGTTTTCTCTTTCAGCGAAAATGAGGATGTTCTGAAAATTGCCGCAAGCATAGAAGTAAATTCCGAGCATCCGATTGCAAGAAGCATAGTTGAAGAGGCAAAAAGGAGAGGAATTGAGCTTTTGAAAGTCGAAGAATTCAAAGCAATTCCCGGGAAAGGTGTTGAAGCCAAGGTTAACGGGGAGTTCTACAGGATCGTCAGCCCCGGATATTTGAAAGAGAAAGGGATTGAAGTTGACATACCGGAAGAGGCAATAAGAGGTAAGACTGTCGTCTACCTCGTTAAAGATGATAAAGCGATTGGAGCGATTGCTCTCGCAGACAAAGTTAAGCCGGAGTCTAAGGAAGCGATACGAAAGCTTAAGGACATGGGAATTAAGTGCATGATGCTTACTGGAGATAGCAAAGTCGTGGCTGAAAAAGTCGCCGAGGAACTCGGCTTGGATGAATTCTTCGCCGAAGTTTTACCCCATGAAAAAGCTGAGATAATAAAGAGAGTTCAGGAGAAGTTCGTCGTTGCGATGGTTGGTGACGGAATTAACGACGCTCCGGCTTTAGCTCAGGCTGACGTTGGGATAGCTATCGGAGCCGGAACGGACGTTGCGATAGAAACCGCAGATATAATCCTCGTCAGGAGCGATCCGAGAGATGTGGTGGATATCATAGAGCTTTCGAAGAAAACCTACAGAAAAATGTTGCAGAACTTGCTTTGGGCTACTGGCTACAACAGCGTGGCAATACCCTTAGCAGCGGGAGTTGCTTACGGCATCGGCGTACTACTCACTCCAGCTATAGGAGCTGCTTTAATGTCTTTAAGCACGGTGATAGTAGCTATAAACGCTAAACTCTTGAAATAAAACTTAGAGAAGTCTCAGTAAAGTCCAGAGCTGATAGGCCGTGTAGAGAACCGCTGGAAGAGATGCTGACACAAAAGCTTTTCGAAATTCGAGATTTCTTGAGTGCTTCAAAGCGAAGCTCCACATGACCACAGCCCAAACGGTGGCTGCCACGTTTATTACTGCTGAAGAATAGATAACCTCCGAAGGAAGCAAGCTCTTCACAACGAGGTCTACCGCTTCAGGATTTTCCTTAATTGTGTTCATACTTATTTTCGGCAGTTCCGCTTCAAGAGCATACTTTACGGTGAGAGGTGTTTTTATAAGGCTTGATATTAAAAATGGGAAGAATCCGTAACCTACAGATTCGAGTGTTTTCCTAAAGCTCCCCTCTCCGCCGAAAAGGGCTGAGAGAGCGAACATTATTAATGTCAGAATCAGCCAGCTGACGAAAGACGTTATGAGAGCGAAAACCACTCCAAGATAGGCTACCAGCTTAAAGACGAAAGCTACATCACCAACGAACGCTTCAGCCAATTTCATGGAGATTACGTACTGATAGATTCCACCCAAAATCGACATCGGGAGGATTACAGCCAAAACCGGTTTCAGCAGCTTTGTCTCCTTCTCAGCAAGCTTTTCGAAAAATCTGTTCGGATCGGATATTAACTCCATGCTTTTCAAAATTCAATTAGACATTAAAACTTTTCCGCTCTACAAAAATAGAAATTGGTAAATGAAAATCGAGAAGAATTGATACGTTAGCAAACTTTTCCCCACACCCTTCAAACTCACCCTCTTCACCACCAGAAACAGCAGTGCCGTTACAACAAAAAATAGCCCATAGGCTATCGTTGGGGAAAAGGAGTAGACGAGAAGCAAAGCAAAAGATGTTAGAGCGAGGGTCTTCTTATTCTTATTCCTGTAAAGAACTAAGGAGAAAGAAAACACGACAACCAAGATAAGGAAAAGCAAGGCTCTCAGAATTGGGAGAAGGTCGATGGAAAAGTAGGAGGTTATAAGAGGAAAGGGAAAAGTCATAACAATTGATCCAATTCCGGTAAACGCTCCTACGTTGTCCTTGAGCTTGATCTGAAGAGCTAACAAAAGAGAATAAACTACGATGAATGGTATAACGCTTTTATTTGTTGTAGCGATAATTAAAAGGGAAAGAGCGAAGAGGATCGGAATCAACAAGCTTATGTCCACTTTTCTTTCGGAAATTAACCCGTAAGCTGGCTCTACAGAGAAGAGAAACAGAACTACCGTAAGGAAAATCAGAGGGTCGAAACTCCTCGTTATTAGAAAAGCGAAAGTCGTTGAAATCAACCAAATACTCCAGCTTCCGTGCATTCTTGGCAATTTTAACACGTTAATAAATAGCCTCCATGACTCTTAATTGCTTTCCCTAATAATTTCGTCGATAGCGTTTTATCTTCCCACATCAATTCCAGAACGATGAGACCGAGTCTTGACGAGTACTTTATGGAGATAGCGAAAGTCGTTGCAAAACGTTCAACCTGCCTGAGGCAAAACGTTGGCGCTGTGATCGTGAAGGACAAGAGAATTCTCTCCACCGGTTACAACGGTGCTCCCATGGGTTTACCCCATTGCTTGGACATAGGCTGTTTAAGGGAGGAGTTAAACGTTCCAAGCGGAGAAAGGCATGAGTTGTGTAGAGCCGTTCACGCTGAGCAGAACGCGATAATACAAGCAGCCGTTCACGGGGTAAGCATAAAGGGTGCCACGCTTTATACAACCCATCAACCTTGTATAATGTGCGCAAAAATGATAATCAACGCCGGAATAGTTAGAGT
>NZ_WANY01000262.1:0-6803 GCF_015521575.1 Ferroglobus sp. | reverse complement strand
CTTTAACTTCTACTGGACGAACGTCGAAATAGCCTTGGCAGACGCCTATTTCATCGGAAAGGTACTCTATCCGGAGAGGTTTGCGGACATAGATGTTGAAAAGAAAGCCGACGAGATAATAGAGTTCTTCGTCGGGAAAAAGCTCTACGGAGAGCTTGCGAAAAGGTACGGGGGATTTAAAAACCTCGCTGAAGAGTTCAGATGAACTACGAAGAATTCGTTCGGAGGAAGCATTTGGTTGGAGTGACTCTCTTATTTCTCTTAGTTGCATCTACAATTTTCTCTCTTTTCTTCGTTCCGACAAACATCTCCCTTAAAGACATCTTTGAAAACGCTGCTGTGAAGAATGTGAGGTTGCCCAGAGTTATGACCGCTGTTTTCGTAGGGGCAAGTCTTGCCGTAAGTGGGGCGGTTATGCAATGCGTTTTGAGAAATCCTCTTGCCTCCTCATTCACTCTCGGGATTTCTCAGGGTGCTGCTTTTGGTGCGGCTTTTGCGATAATCTACCTTGGTGCCGGAATCCTTCACAGAACGGGGGAGGGCGTTACGATTTCAAATCCATACATCGTCCCCGTTTTCGCATTTATAGGAGCGTTGCTGAGCGTGAAAATCGTCCTTATACTTTCGAAAATCAGGGATCTATCTCCAGAGGCTATGATTTTGGCTGGAATAGCGATGGCATCTTTTTTCCAAGCTTCAACGATGTTGATCCAGTATTTTTCCCAGAATGAAGTATTGATAGCTTCGGTGGTCTTCTGGACATTTGGAGATGTGGGAAGAACGGTTTGGAGAGAGGCTGCGATAATCGCTCTTTCTTTTTTGGCGGTATTTTTAATCTTTCTAAGGAGAGCTTGGGACTATAACGCTCTTTTGAGTGGGGATGAAGTAGCCAAAACCCTCGGTGTGGATCCGAAAAGAGTGAGAGTTGAAGGGCTTCTTCTTTCTGCTTTTTTAACAGCAATCTGCGTCTCTTTTACCGGAATAATTGGTTTTGTCGGCTTAATCTCCCCCCATGTTGTGAGGATATTCTTGGGAGAAGATTACAGATTTCTTCTTCCGCTAAGTGCGGTAGTCGGATCTTTAATGCTACTATTAGCCGACTCTTTTGGAAGGGCAATCCTTTTTCCGGTTATAATTCCGGTCGGGATAGTTACCGCTTTTGTAGGAGCACCGGTTTTCATATACCTCCTTTTGAGAGGTGTTGGAAGATGATAGAGGCAAAAGAGCTTAGAGTCTCATATGGTAAGAGGCGGGCTTTAGATGGAGTTTCATTTTCACTTAGAGAGGGAGAAATGCTTTTCGTAATAGGTCCGAACGGAAGCGGAAAAACGACTTTACTAAAATCGCTTGCAAGAGTTTTAAGAGCTGAAGGGGCAATTTACATTGATGGTAAAAGTGCGTTCGAATTTAGCAGAGATGAATACGCAAAGATGGTGGGATACGTTCCGCAGAGGGGAGAGATAAGCCATCTTACGGTTTTCGATGCAGTTCTTCTTGGCAGAAAGCCTCACTTTAAATGGAGGGCTGAAAAAGAAGATTTCAGGATTGTGGAAAAAGTTCTGGAAATTTTAAATCTTAACGGGCTTGCGACGAAAAAATTAAACGAACTGAGCGGAGGGGAATTCCAACGTGTTATGATAGCGAGAGCACTTGCACAGCAGCCGAAAATTCTTCTTCTTGACGAACCGACCAACAATCTTGACATAAACAATCAAGTTGCCTTCATGAAGCTCTTGAAGAGAATAGTTAAAAAAGAAAAGATATCGGCGATCATAACGACACACGATCTGAACATCGCTTCCAATTATGCCGATAGGATAGTTATGATGAAATCGGGGAAAATTTACGCAAGTGGAGGGATCGAAATTTTAACCGAGGAGAACATAAAAGCTGTTTACGGCGTCGAAGTTGACGTGATAAAATTAAATGGGAAAGTCATCATCCTTCCAAAATGACTACAAAAAATCCTCAAGCTTCGCATCCCTTTTAACATATTTGCTCAGCGTTTTTCTTATCTCCTCCGGATTTGCCGACTTCAATCCGAAGTAATCTGCGAAGAGTTTTGTGGTTGTTAAAATCGTGTTTTTCCCCTTCTTCTCAACATTCACGAATCCCAGCTCTTTCAGCTTTTTCACGTGCTCGTAGCACTTGTTTCCCCTTATCTTAGCGAGTTCCGACAGCTTTATCGGTTGTCTTAAAGCTATTACCGCAAGAGTCCTGAGTACGCCTTTT
The DNA here is from genome assembly GCF_015521575.1 of Ferroglobus sp. Taxonomy (NCBI): domain Archaea; kingdom Methanobacteriati; phylum Methanobacteriota; class Archaeoglobi; order Archaeoglobales; family Archaeoglobaceae; genus Ferroglobus; species Ferroglobus sp. The sequence goes on along the minus strand of NZ_WANY01000262.1, from coordinate 4,571 downwards.
GGTAAATCCCTTTCTATGTATTCTTCAACGTATCTCGAAAATTCTGGCTTTACTCTCATTAAATATCTCCTTCCAAGCTTTATTATCTCTAATGCGGTCTTTCTGCTGCTGTACTCTTCGATCAACCTTTCAATTTCTTCTTCCACGGCTTTTTTTTCAGCTCCTATTATTTTTGCTATCTTTTCGGCAGATATCGGCTCTGGAGATGAGAAGAGGATTGCTTCAATTGCCTCTTTCATCTATCCACCTCAGGAGGACTTCGCTTTCGAAAATTTTCTCCTGCCAGATCTCTATTTTTTTTCTGAACGCCAGATGCAAAATAGATACGTAACTCCTAACAATATCCTCACCGCAAACTTTAGAGAAGGGAATTATTTCCATTCTCTTTGCAAAATCAAAAATGATTTTTTCTGCCTCTCTAATCCACTCCTCAACGTTCTCCTCATGGGGGGTTTCGAGGGGATCTTCTCTAACATCTTTTTCTCTCCTGACTTTTCTCTTCTTTTTTCTCCTTCTTTCTTCCGCTTTTTTCAGCTCCTCTATCAAGTCCTTGAGAGTTGTGTATCTCCTCAGCTTCTTCTTCCTGCTTCCCGTTGCAATGAGAGATTTGATCACCTCGTCTTCTATGTCTTCCACCACGTATTCTTCAAACTCGAAGTCCTGAAACTCTGGCTGGAAGTATTCTTCAAAACTTTCTTCCTCCTCAACCTTTAAAAGTTCGTTTGTGAGTATTTCCGACTTCATTCTAACGAGTATGGCTGCGTAAAGCAAAACTCTCCCGGAAACTCTTAAATCGAGTTTTTTCGCTCTTTCAAGCTCTTCTAAGAACTTGTCGGCTACCTCCACAACATCGACATTCCAAGGATCAATTTCCCCCTTCTTAGCCATGTTTAGGAGGATTTCTACTGGGTCTTCGAGAGTTTGATTCCAGTTACCACCGATGAGTTATCCCTCCCGAGGGTAACGCCTATTATCGCATCAGCCTCCTCGATCATCGGCTTTCTCAGCGAAACGACAATGAACTGAGCGTTTTTCGACATCCTCTTTATCATCTTCGCTACCCTTTTAACGTTAACACCGTCAAGGAACATGTCCACCTCGTCGAAAGCGTAGAAGGGAGCCGGTTTGTAGCGTTGGATTGCCAAAATAAAAGCTAAGGCAACCAAACTCTTCTCTCCTCCGCTCATCGACTCAAGTTTTTGAATCGGCTTGTTTCTTGGCTTGACGCGCATATGTAAGCCGCTGTTGAACGGATCTTCGGGATTGTCCAAATAAAGTTCTCCCCACCCTTCCGTTAGCTCTGCGATAATCTCTTTGAAGTACTCGTTTATTCTATCAAACGTTTCGAAGAAAGTTTCCCTTTTCATTTTCTCGTACTTCTCTATTCTTTCGAGAATCTCCTCTCTTTCTCTTTCGAGAGTAAGTTTTCTCTCGAATAAGTCGTCTCTTCTCTTCTTCACCTCTTCGTATTCTTGAATTGCTTTCATGTTCACTTCTCCGAAGTCTGCAAGCTCTTTTTCAACCTTTTCGAGTTGATCAATAGCCTCTTCTTTCTTCATCTTCGGTTGTATTTCTGGATAAGTGGTAAGTTCAGCTTTAAGCTTCTCTTCGACTTCCCTTCTCGCTTTTAGCTTTTCCGTCAAAGCTACGATTCTGTATTCGATCTCTTTCTTCTGGGCTTCTTTCCTTCTCATTTTTTCGAAAATCTCATCTCTTTTTGCTCTGAGATCTTTTGCTTCTTCCTCAAGCTTGGAAACCTCTTCTTCGTAGCTTTTTAGAAGCTTTTCGAGTTCGACCTTTCTATCTTCCTTTTCTTTTATTTTCTTTCGTATATCTTCAACCCGTCTTTCAATCTCCTTGATTTCCTCCTCTCTCTCCTTTATTGAATTGTTCTTTTGACTTAGCACGAACGTGAGCTTTTCCACTTGCGTTTCTATTCTTCTGAGCGTTTCAGTTCTTACATCGTACTCGCTCTTTAGTTTTTCCAGCTCCTCCGTAAGTTTTGGAATTTCACTACCCCTTAGCTGCCTTTCGATCTTTTCCATCTCCGATGAAATTTTCGCTATTTCCTCTTCGAGTCTTTTAATTTCCTCGTTCTTTTCCGATAACTTGGTTTTCAATACTTCCTTTTCTTCTTCCTTTTCTTTCAGCTTCCTCTCGATCTCAGAAATTCGTGAGAGCATGCCCTCGAATTTCCCCTTCTTTGAGGAGATGGCATTTTGAATCTCCCTTATTTTCTCCTCAAGTTCTTCGATCTTTTTCTGGGCATCTCTCCAAGCATCCTCCGCTTTTCTCAACTCGCCGTTCAGTATCGATTTTTTCGAGTTTAACACGGTTATTTCTTCAAGAACTTCCTTTTCCTTTTTTAAAAGCTCATTGACCATCAGGATTCCAGATTTGAGTTTTTCTGGACTTCCTCCAGTCATAGCTCCGCTTTTTTCGATTAAATCGCCATCGAGAGTAACTATCCTCCTACCATCCATCAGCCTTTTAGCGTTCTCAAGATTGTCAACGACGAGGGTGTCTCTGTAAACAAAATTGAAAATCGGTCTGAACTTCTCTTCGCATCTGATTAAGTTCACCGCATAGTCTATCACACCTTTTTCTTTCAGAACTTTTTTGTCGAGGTCGATTTTTCCGAAGTTTTTTCTTATCTTGTTTAGGGGGAGAAAAGTCGCCCTACCGCCTTTTATCTCTTTTAAGTAGTTTATCGCTCTTACAGCGTCTTCTTCATTCTCAACGACTATGAAACTCAGAGCGTTTCCGGCAGCAACTTCGAGAGCTAATGCAAACTCCTGATCCACCTCTCCAAGTTGAGAGACGGTTCCGTAAACTCCCGGAAGAGCTCTTTTCTCCTTTGCTTCTAAAATTAGCTCTACTGCTTTTCCAAAGAAAGTCTCTCTCGAACTAATTTCCGTTCTAATCTTTGTCAGCTCTATTTCCTTCTCCTTTATCTTTTCCTCCAAATCAGCAAGCTCTCTTCTTATCGAGAAAATTCTCTTGTCGATCTCATTTCTGCTTTTTAACTCTGAAGATAACTGTTTCTTTAGAATTTCCAGTTCTTTTTCTTCTTTTTCAACATCTCTTTTAAGAGCTTCGATCTCTTTTTCAGCAACCCCCTTCTCCGCTGAAAGTTCAGCTGAAAACATGTCAAGCTTTCTCAAACTTTCAAGAATGACGTCTCTCTCCCTGATTACTTCATTTAGCTTAGTCTTTAACTTCTCAACCTCCTCTCTCTTCCTTAAAAACTCGTCTCTCAGTTTTCCGTACTTTTCGTCAGCTTGAGAAATTTTTATTTTTAGCAGATTTATCTTACTTTCAAGTTCTTCCTTTTCTTCTTCAACGCTCATCCTTTGGAGGGAGAGTTTTTCAAGCTCTTTGAGAACCTCGTCGATCTCATCTCTGAGTTTAGATATCTCCGAGAGAACCTTTATTTTTTTACTTTCAAGCTCCTGAATTTGAGAGCTGTAGAACTCATTTTCTTCGGAAATTTTTTCGATTTCAGCTCTTGCCTCGGAAATTTTCTTTTGAAGCTCTTTGTACTTTTCATCCATTCTTGACGAGATTTCCCTTACTATTTCTTCGAATTCCTCGTTTAGCTTCTCGACTTCTGCTTTTATTTTCGTAAACTCTTCGTGAAGCTTATCTATTTCCCTTTCACCCTCTATTATCTCCTTCGTAACCCTTTCAAGTTTTCTTAAAACTTCCTGCCTTTTGTGGGCGAGAATTTCTCTTTCGAGCTCTTCCTTCCTTTCAAGAAGACTTTTGTATCGTAGCGCCTCTTCTCTATCTTTTTCAAGAGTTTTTAACTGCTGGTCTACCTCCGCCAGAACAGCTGAAATCTTTTCTATGTTCTCCCTGACGACCTCAAGCTCTTGCAAAGCTTTTTCCTTTTTCTCATCAAACTCTGAAATTCCGGCTATATCGTCTATAATCTTTCTCCTCTGATATGGGCTCATTTCGACTATCCTCGTTACGTCTCCCTGCATTATGACGTTAGGGGTATCTTCGTAAATTCCCGCTTTTTCAAGAAGCTTTTTCACGTCCGTTAGAGAGCAAGGTTTTGAGTTTATGTAGTAGTAGCTGTAGTAGCCGCTTTCGGTGACTTTAATTCTCCTCTTCACCTCTATTTTGTTCTTCTCTCCTCTATCCTCGCTCTTGAGGATTATGCTAACCTCCGCCTCCTTTCCGTTTGAATTCAGGCTTATGAGGTCCGTCAGTTTTTCAGCTCTGAGAACTTTCGTGGAGGAAGATAACCCGAGGCAGAAGAGAATGGCATCTATGATATTCGACTTTCCGCTTCCATTCGGTCCGCTTATAACGTTAAATCCTTTGACAAAAGGAATTTCGGTTTTTCGAGAAAACGATTTGAAGTTTTTTAGCTCGATTTTTTCGATGTGCATCTCAGTCGCATATTATAATGTCGTCCCTTTTCTCTTCCTCTTTCCCTTCAACAAAATCTTCAGCCAAATCCTCTTTTTTCGGAGAAATCTCTGCTTTCAGATAAAGTACTTCATCCATTAGCGTTTTGACGGTCTTGCTGAGTTCGACGATTTTGGCTTCAATCTCCT
>NZ_WANY01000261.1:0-6865 GCF_015521575.1 Ferroglobus sp. | reverse complement strand
GTCATAGGTGGAGAGGGGAGCGAACTCAACACCAAGCCCGTGGAGCATGGAATAATGATCGCAAGCGACGATGTTGCTTTGGTTGACTACATGGCAGCATACCTAATGGGTTTCGATCCTGAGGAAATAGATTACGTTAGAATTGCAGCAGAGGGGAGAAAAGTCGATCTTGAAAAGTACGAAGATCTTAGGAAAGAGTACAGAATTTCCTTTATTGGCAGACTTATGGGAGCTTTGAGGATTTAATCACACCTGTTCTTGTCAAGTTCACTCATTATTTCGTCGACTTTAATCTCTCCAAGTCCAACAGCCGAATCTGCAGCTCCGTAGGAGATTATTATCCTATCGTCAACTATCTCAGCTCCGCAGGGGAATATCGTGTAAGGGCGATCTCCGTAAACCTCATAGATCTCCCTCGGCTCCATTATGTAGTAAGGCGTTACAGAGACGACGTTAAGATCTTCGTCCATCAAAAGGGCAAAAACCTTGTAGAACTTCAGATCTCGGTCGACGGCGTGGACGAAAAATAAGTATTCGTTATCTACTTTCACAGGCGGCGTTCCCCATCCGATCTTCTCTTCGAACTCGGCTGCTTCGTAGGCTATTATAGTGTTTTTCAAGGGAATTTCCTTCAAACCCCCATCTCCAAGTTCCCCTTCCCCGTCTATATCGCTTACCGTGAGGTAGAAGTTCTCGTCCCTCATGTGAGGTCGGTGGAAAAGCTTAACCCCGTCTTTTGTTTTAACGAGGAATGCGTCCTTATCACTCACGACGAAACTCCTCATATCCTTCGGAAATCTGAAAACGCATGTTTTCTTCCACTTTTTATCAACCCTTTTAGCACAGACGGGCAAAGTTCTTTCAACTCTAATGCTCGGATCAAAGTAGCTCACAGTTCTTCCGCAGTAGGTCATCAGTATTTCGTCTCCTATTCTGTAAACTCTCGGATCTTCAACTCCCCAGATGTCGTATCTGTTATCTGGGAATATCACTATCTCTCCAGAGTAATGTCCAGGGAAAGAGTTTGCCTCAACTTCCTCCACTGGAATCGTTATCTCCGCCACGGCACTTGCGTAGGTGAAGTAACCGAGAACTATTCTCACGTAGAGCTTCAGCTCTCCGTCAACGAGTATTAAGCCCGGATTAAAAGCAGTAACTGGATTGTCCTTAGGATACTTTTTGAGATGAATCCTATCAGCTGTTATAGCTCCGATTCTCTTAACTATATCAACAGTTTTATTTTCTCTTTTGAAAGCTGTAATTTCGCAGATTTTTCTAAACATTGCACCCTAAGATTTTTCGAAAGTATAAAAAGTTAATTGTTATCTTCCAGTGGATAAATTCTGACGACGAAGCCTTCCCCTTCAACAGCGTATTCGTTATTTGGAAGAACTGTACAGCTCTCATACTCGTTCAGTTTGAGGGAATTTTTACTTCTGATGAAAACTTCGTTTAAAGCCACGATAACGTTTACTCTGTCATCCTGAAAGTTCTTTTCACCATTTACTTCAACGACCTCCGCATAAAATTCCTCCATCTCCAATTTCATTTTTCCCTTATTGATCTTAACTTCTCTAACGCAGTATCTCGCCTTTTCTAAGTGCGTTTCCCTACCGTAGGGATCGTAAATTCTGTAAGTCAAATCTGAAGGTGTGGAAACTTCAAGGAGGAAGATGTTCTCTGCGGTGTGAACGGTTCCAGGATGAATGGGAAACGTGTCAAAAACTTCAGCTTCGAAAACGACGAGGTTCTCTATCGTTGCATCTTTTGAGTAATCCTTCATCCCCAAGTAAACTTTTCCCTCGCTAAGAGCTATCCATCCCTCGCTCTTCCCTCTATCTTTCTCCCCGAGTTTCTTAGCAATTTCGTCACTCGGATGAACTTGAACGCTCAGAAGTCTTCCGACATCAAGGAGTTTTACCATTATGGGGAACTCACTGAATCCGAGAACATCCTCGAACTTTCTAACGAATTCGGTTAGAGGAACAACCTTCCCGTTGTAAATAACTTCGCTAACTCCAGAGAAGTGTGTTGAGACTTCCCAAGACTCGCCGATTTTTTCTCCACCTTTATATTTCCCAAGCCTGTTCCCAGCCCAATCTTTTTTCTTTAGGAGGGGTACATTTTTCACAACTACCTCCATACCCCCACGAAAAACGTTTTCTACTATAACCCTTTCCCTATTGTTAAATGATCCTCGATAAGCTGAAAGAACCTTTCGTGATTGGCGTCGCAGGAGATAGCGGCTCGGGAAAAACCACCTTCGCTGAAAGCGTGAGGAAGATTTTCGCCGGAAACGTGGCGACGATTACTCTTGACGATTATCACAAATACGGAAGAAAGGAAAGGAAAAGACTTGGAATAACACCACTGAATCCAGAGATGACAAATTTAGACCTGTTTAGAGAGCATTTAAAGATGATAAAGGAGTGGAAAGAGTTCGAGAAACCTATTTACGACCACGAAAAGGGGGAAGTGGAGTGCTGCGAGAGATTTAAACCAGAAAGGATAGTGATCGCAGAAGGACTGCATGTTCTCTACGACGGAATCAGAGAGTTCCTTGACTACAAAATCTTCGTCGATCCAGCGAGAATCGTCAAGAGAAAGTGGAAGATTAAAAGAGACATGGAGAAAAGAGGGTACAAAAGAGAAGAGGTCATAGAAGAGATAATTCAGAGAGAGAGCGATTACAAGAGGTTCGTGGACTTCCAGAAAATTTATGCCGATGTCGTGATAAAAATTTATCCGAGTTCATTGGAAAGCTCGGAGAGAATCTCCACCCTTCTCGGGATGGAAGAGATGTATCGTGTCAGATTAATCTTTACGAACATTTCCTTCGAGCTCGATCACGTCACCCTCAACGTAGATTTGTCCCGTCTAATAAAAGCCAGCGAAAGGGATTTCGCCATATCCTTTTTCTCCGACTACTACTACGGAAAAAGAGCGAGCTTTATAGATATAGACGGTTTTCTCAACGTGGAAATCTTCGAGTCTTTGCTCGATGCTTTGAGAGAGGAAACGGGATACAACGTGAAATGGGAGGCTCAGGATTACGTGAATTCAATAGATGTGGCAAGACTTTTACTGTGCTGGAATCTGGTCGAAATCATCAAGATGAAAGAGTAATCGTTATATTCTTTTTTACAGAACTTTTTTTATGCATATCGCAGTTCTATCTCGCTGGAACGCTACTTGCGGTGTTGCTATGCATGCGGAACTTATCGTTTCTGAATTCCTAAAAATGGGTCACGAAGTTACGGTTTTCGCCCCCTACGTCGAATCTGCAAATAGATGGTGGCACCACAAAATCGTGAGAGAGGATGAGGATTTCGTCGTTAGGTGTTACGAGGAAAGACCGCCGGATAAGGAGGGAGGGAAAATAAACTTCGACGAGATCTTGAAGAGGGATTTCGATGTTTTGCTTGTGGAATCCTATGGAAGCGTGCCCCACTCAGATGTGCAAAAACTTGCTGGAGAATTGAAAAAGAAGGGAGTCAAAACTTTTGTAGTGATTCATGAGGGCTTCAAGAAGGATTTGAGGTATAACGACTATTCGAACTTCGAAAAGCTCGCAGTATTTGATAGCAGGTACATCAACGAGCTTCTCAGCAGCGTAAAGGATAAAACCACGGTAATACCCTACCCCTGCCATCCACTGAATCCAACGAAAAGGAAATTTGCTGAAGATGGTTTGAAATTCTTCAGCTTCGGAAGACAGCCTGTTGAAGAGTATGAAGCGTTCTTCAAAGCTTTAGAATTTCTTGAAAAGAATTACGAATTCACCTACAGGGTGATAAGATCTAACGGGTTGCTTCCCTATGAGAGAGAATGGCTGATTCAGGAGAGGAAAAGGCTGAAAAACAATGAAGAGGTTTACGAAGAACTTCATAAAGTGGACGTTTTCATGATTCCAAAAGGAGAGACGAGCGGAGTTGTAGTTTCTTCCACCCTCTACCAGTGCATGGGAGCTTTGATTCCAATTGTAGTCCCGAACACAAGACATTTTGAAATGCACGAGAGAGAAGTTGTGAAGTTCAACGATGCAGAGGATCTCTCAGAAAAGCTCAGAAAGCTAATAGAAGACGAAAACTACAGAAAAGAGATAGTGGAGAATGCGAAAAAATACGTTGAGGAGAACAACTCGAAGAAAATAGCAGAAAAATTCCTCAGACTTTTCAACGAACGTAGTTAAAATAAAAGCTTAATATTTGATTCTTCGCAAAATTAAGCGGTCGAAGTCTTCTAACAGCTTTATATTCGCAGGATTGACTTAAAATTGCCCGAGCCTCTTTTCGTAGGCTTTATAATCGACGACCTTGAAAATTCATCCGATGATGCGAATTCTGTGGCATACTCTTGTCCCATTTTATAAGATCTCTCTCGACCGTGATTTGGATTTGCAAAGTCCCGTAAAAACTGAGCAATGGGATTTGCCAAGGTTTTGTGAGTAAGATTCCCGTATATTATTTGCTGTCGAAACCACAAAAAAAATATAGCGATTGGTCAAAACACAGTATTGCTGGGTCCGTGGTCTAGTGGTTATGACGCCTGCCTCACACGCAGGAGGTCCCCGGTTCGAATCCGGGCGGACCCATTCAAACTCGAAGCTGTGTAGATTTTCGAAAAACTGGCTCAAATTCGAAATGTATTGACGATCAACGTTGAGTACGTCTTTCCTTGCCATCAAGCTGATACAAATCTTTTTCAAGGTTCAGATACACCATACCATGGTTTCGTACGCATAAAATGATAGAGTGGAGAGAAAAAGATAGGAAACATTATGCCATCAACGAGGGAAAACGAAAATGAAATAAGGAATTGACGATGTTATTACATGGTTTCTATAACTTTGGGTCGAGAACTCCTCAAGAAGCTTGAAAACTTGCGGGAAGGAGAAGAGTCGATTGAGAAAATCATAGAGAAGCTTATAGAGAGCTATGAAGAGCTTCAGGATTACATCGAAGAGAAATACGAAAAACTAAGAAGAGATAGGGACAAGTTCGTTAATCTTGAAGACTACGCGGCTTCGAGAGGTCTTTGATGTTACAGCTCTCTTACACCCAGATGTCATCAAGTTCTTGGATAGCCTGAGGGAGAGCGAGAGGAAGCGATGTATCGAAACTTTCCGCAGAGGAAGAGGTTACAGATAGAAAGTTCAAAATGTTCACGGAGAAGATGAGATAAGGGACATATTCAGGCAGAGAACGAAGCTCGGTTTTTACGAGGGCGTGATGACGAGGGATGCTTTTGAAAAGATCGTCGAGCTTACTGTGAAAACAGCTGACTTGAGATTCGGAATTTATCTCCTGAGGATGGCGGGAATTGAAGCTGAAAGGAGGGCGAGCAGGAAAATAGAGGTGAGGGACGTAGAGGCCGTTTACGAAGGCGTGCGAGGGTTTTCCTCGCTAAAAGCTTAGCCGTTCAAACTCCAACGAGAGAACAACTCTGAAGATAATCTACTCGATAGACGGAGAGGTAAGCTCCGGAGAAGTCTACAAGATCCTGAAAGCGGAAGTGAACATGAGCTACACGAGGTTCTACGAGATAATCAACAAGCTCGAAAGACTCAGGCTGATCGATGTCGTAGTGGGGAAGAAAGGAAGGGGGAGGACGAGGTACATAATAAAGAAGTACCGTGCTGATCTCGTGCTGAAGGCTTTGATCGAAAGCTGAAAACATGCAGTTCTAACTTTTTAATCGCTCTTCTACTGCTTCCAAGAATTCTTCGAAGCTCATAGGTTCGCAAGGCTCGTGCCTTTCTGGATCCTCAAAGGGATGAATATGCCACCCTCCGGTGTTGTCTGCTCCGAAAATTCTTTTCTCGTTTTTTATCAAGGCAAACGCAACTCTTTTCGTGTCGTCGTTGTAGAAAACGTCTATGAAGAAGTCTTCAACCAAGTAGATTCTCACTTTCAGTATTACGTTGTCGAAACTTTCGACGTTAACTCCTCTAACGATTTCGGACTTTTCGCAAGCTTCTAAGATCTCTTTCAAAAAAGCGTCTACTCCAGCCACTTCAGAACCTCTTCGAGCTTCTTCTTCCTCGACATCAAACCTTCCCACTCCCAAAAGTCTCTTTCTACTTCGTAAGAGTGCTTATTTTCTATCTCTCCTTTTTCCCAAGCTCTTTTGAATTCTTCAAACGTCATTCCGTACTTTTCCTCGAATTTTCTTATTTCGCTCTCAATTTTTTCTAACCTGTGCTCTATCGCATCTTTAGAGATCTCCTTAACCGCCACGTTTAAATCGGACGATCCGGTTATTTCAAGCAGTAGCTTCACAACGGAAGGTGATAAAGCCATAATATCACTTCTGCTAAGACTCTTATAAAACCTTTCTTTCAGTCTCTCGTACACTTTGCAAAATTTACGGCGAATTTAACCTCTTCAAAAGCTTTCCTCAGAATCTTGAAGTAGTACTCCAACTCGACGTTTTCAGGAGTTTTGACAGAAACCACCTTCTTGTTGAAGTCCACGATCACGTACTCTATTCCCGTTCCCGGAAAAACTTTTACGCCAAATTTCTTCAGCTATCAAGATTTCTCGAAGAGAGCTACTTGCAAAAGAAGATTTTGTGCTGGTAAAAGCTCATTACCGCAAGATTAACGGAAAGAGAGTTTACGTTAAACCATACTAAAGAAAGAGGGAGAAAAAGTAATTCTGAAATCGTTCCCAACAAAAACAATTTATATTCGTTATGCACGCTTATGCATATGGCTCGAAAGATAGTAATTTTAGCCTTGGCGATTTTGGTAATAACCTTTGGACTTTACTTTTACGAGCAGAATAAGAGGAAAGAACTGAAAATCTTGACGATTTCGACCACCACAATTTTATACGACACGGGCTTTCTTGACGAGGTTGCG
>NZ_WANY01000260.1:0-6144 GCF_015521575.1 Ferroglobus sp. | reverse complement strand
GCTCTAAGGATATTTCAGAGCTTGAGAGGAAGCTTGGCAAAGGGGAGTTGAAAATAGCCCTCGGCTGGTTGAGAAGGAAGGGAGCGATTAAAATTGAGGACGGCGTTGTGAAGCTCGTTTCAAAGCCGGAGTTTAAAGAAAGAGCTGTTTTAAATGAAATTTACGAAAATAGAACTGCTGAAGTTGATGAAAAACTTTTGAAAGACCTTATAAGAAGGAAGCTCGTTAAAGAGGAAGAAGCTAAGGAAATTCTGATTGAAGTAGTCTCTAAACCTGAAGTCGAGTTAAAGGAAAAAATAGCGGATCTCACCCCAGAGCTTTTGATAAGTGGCGGGTGGAAAGGTAAGGAGTTTTTGGAATACGACATAAAAATCCCGGCCAGAGAGGTTTTCACGGCTAAAGTTCACCCCTACGAGAGGATAATCAGGGAATGCAGAAAGATTTTCTTGGAGATGGGCTTCACGGAGATAAAAGGACACTACGTTCAATCCGCTTTCTGGAACTTCGACGCTTTATTCCAACCTCAAGACCACCCGGCAAGGGAAATGCAGGACACCTTCTACCTCGACAAGTACGTCGATATCGACGAGGAGCTTGCGTACAAGGTTAAGGAGACCCACGAAAATGGATGGATTACCGGTTCTAAAGGCTGGGGAGGAAAATGGGACATAAACAAAGCGAGGCAGCTTGTGTTAAGAACTCACACGACGGCGATAACGATCCACTACTTAGCGATGAACCCCGAACCGCCGGTTAAGGCTTTCTGCATAGACAGAGTTTACAGGAGAGAAGCTATAGACGCGACACATTTACCGGAATTCGACCAGCTTGAAGGGGTCGTTCTTGACGAAAACGTTGGATTCAAGGATTTGCTCGGCTTGTTGAGAGAATTCTTCCTCAAAATGGGTTTTGAAGACGTCCGATTCCGTCCGGGATATTTCCCCTATACCGAGCCGAGCGTCGAGCCGGAAGTTTACGTGGAGGGATTGGGCTGGATCGAACTCGGAGGGGCTGGAATATTCAGAAAAGAGGTGACCGAGCCGTTGGGGATAAAGGGTAAAGTTCTCGCCTGGGGACTTGGGATTGGAAGGCTTGCGATGCTCAGGCTGGGAATGAAGGACTTGAGAATGCTCTACAATCCGGACTTAGGGTGGTTGAGGAACTTACCGGCTATAAAAAGATAAACAAAACGATTATAAGCTTCAACATTACAATTTTACGTATGGTTAAAGTTTTGATTGTAGCGGGGGATGCCGTGGAGGCTTTGGAGATCTTCTATCCGTACTACAGACTGAAAGAAGAGGGGTTCGAAGTGCATGTTGCAGCTCCAAGCAAAAAGGAGCTGAACACAGTCGTTCACGATTTCGAAGAGGGATGGGAAACCTACACCGAAAAGAAGGGTTACATTTTCAGATGGGTGGATTTGACCTTCGCCGAAGTGAAGCCAGAAGATTACGACGGATTGTACATTCCGGGAGGAAGGGCGCCTGAGTACATAAGAACGTATCCAGAGCTTGAAAAGATAGTAAAGCACTTCTTTGAAGCCAACAAACCGGTAGCTGCAATATGCCACGGCCCTCAGATTCTCGCAGCATATGGACTTTTAAAGGGAAAGAGGGCAACCTGTTACCTTGCAGTAAAGCCCGATTTGATTTCTTGTGGAGCCGAGTACAAAGATGAGGAAGTCGTCGTGGACGGAAACTTAGTTACAAGCAGAGCTTGGCCAGATTTGCCGGCTTTGATGAGGGAATTCATAAAGTTACTCAAGAAATGATTTTTTCCAAAAAGACAGTATTTTTTATTTTTTCGAGAAGAGTCATCTACGTAAAGATAATCTATTAGTATAATTGCAAGACGATCGAAGAACTTCAACGATACATCTTTATATTTTGTGTCGAACATAATCATGGGAAATGAGCGAGAAGTTAACTCCGATGATGGAGCAGTACTACAGAATTAAGCAGAAGTACAAAGACGCTTTACTATTCTTCAGAGTCGGAGACTTCTACGAGCTTTTTGATGATGATGCGAGAATTGCATCTAAGGAACTTGGAATCGTGCTAACTTCAAGGGACAAAAAGCATGCGATGTGCGGCGTCCCGCACCATGCGGCTTACTCCTACATAAAAAAGCTCATAGAAAAAGGTTACAAAGTTGCAATCTGCGAGCAGGTTGAGGAGCCCACTGGCAAAAAGCTCGTCAGGAGAGAGGTCGTGAGGGTAATAACCCCCGGAACCGTTGTGGAGGAGGAGTTACTAACCACGGAAAGCAACTACCTAATGGCTCTCTTCAAGAGAGATAAAGTTGCTCTCGCCTTCCTTGATGTTTCCACTGGAGAATTTTTCGTTACGAGCGTTAAAAACGTTGATGAGGCAATTTGCGAAGTTCTCAAATATTCCCCAGTGGAATGCTTAATTCCGGAAAGCTTCGAGGAAATTGAGGAGTTGGAAAAGCTCGTAAAAAACGTTAGGAGAATTGAAGATGAGCAGTTTAACCTAAAGAGATCCTTAGAAGTTTTAAAAGATGTTGCGAACTTTCAAACTCTGGAGTTGAGCGAAGAGGAAATTTTAGCTTGCGGAGCAGTTTTAAACTACGCTAAAAACTCACTTCTTTTCTCCAAACCGACCTTGAAGCTTCAAAAACTGGAAAGATCCGAGTACATGATTCTCGATTCAACGACAATCAGAAACCTCGAAATATTCAGAAACCTTGTCGATGGGAGCAAGAGGGGAACTTTGCTTGATGTTATAGACAAAACGGTAACGGCGATGGGAAGTAGGTTGTTGAAGAAATGGCTTCAGAGACCTCTTTTAGACATAACGGAAATCGAAAGGAGGCTTGATGCCGTTGAAGAGTTGAAAGAGAAATCATTTGTTAGGAGAGTGCTGAGAGAAACTCTTGAAGAAGTCTACGATCTCGAAAGAATAATCACGAGGCTTGAACTCGGGAAAGCTAATCCCAAAGATCTCGTAGCTTTGAAGAATTCTCTAAAAGCTGTTGGAAAGCTTAAGAAATTCGATTTTCAATCTAAAAAGCTTAGAGATCTTGTTTACGGGATGAACCCAATGGAAGAGCTATGTTCCTTAATAGAGAAGGCGATAGTGGAAGACCCTCCAGCAAACGTAAAAGATGGAGGGGTGATCAAAGAGGGGTTCGATGAAGAGCTTGACGAACTGAGAAAGGAGAAGAGAGAGCATGAGGAGTTCATAAAAAGATTGGAAGAGAGGGAAAGGAAGAGGACTGGAATAGAAAATCTGAAGGTTGGCTACAACAACGTTTTCGGCTACTACATAGAGATTCCAAAGAGCAAGGCTAAGAATCTGCCGAGGTATTACATTAGAAAGCAAACTCTCGTTAACGCTGAAAGGTTCACGATTCCGGAATTAAAAGATAGGGAGGAGAAGATTTTAGCTTACGAGGAGAGAATAAGAACTCTTGAGCAGGAGATTTTCGAGAGAATAAGAGGAGAAGTGGTCAGGCACGCTGAAAAAGTTAAAGATTCTGCTGAAAGAATCGCTGAGCTTGACGTTCTCTGTTCGCTGGCTGAAGTAGCTACCCTCTACAATTATACCCGCCCAAAGGTGAACGAAGGCTTTGATATAATCATCAGAGATGGAAGACATCCGGCTGTTGAAATAACGACGAAGTTCGTTCCGAATGACGTGAATCTGACGGAAAACAGCAGAATTTTAATAATAACCGGTCCCAATATGGCCGGGAAATCCACGTATTTGAGGCAGGTAGCGTTGATAACAATTCTCGCTCAGATAGGAAGCTTCGTACCGGCAAGCTATGCTGTTATAGGAATTGTGGACAAGATTTTCACGAGGATCGGGCTTGTTGATGATATAACGAGAGGAAGGAGCACGTTTATGGTAGAAATGCTCGAAATCGGGAGAATTTTAAACAACGCAACAAAAAGAAGCTTAATTCTTCTTGACGAAGTCGGAAAGAGTACGGGAACTAAAGAAGGTTTGAGCTTGGCTTGGGCTATAGTAGAATACCTGCACGAACTCGGAGCTAAAGTTCTTTTCGCAACTCACTATCACGAACTTTCGAAGCTCGAAAACGAGCTTTCTGGAGTGAAGAACTATCATTTCAGGCTTAAGGAGGAGAACGGGAGAGTTGAGTTCGACAGGAAAATTAGAAGGGGATTTTCAAAGGAGAGCTACGGAATAAAGATTGCGGAAATGGCGAATTTACCAAGAAGAGTCGTTGAAAGAGCTTACGAAATTTTGAATTCCAAAAACGTTAACGGAGAAGTGCCCGAGATAGTTGAGGAGATCTCAAAAATTGATGTCATGAATTTAACTCCCGTTCAGGCTTTGGTAGAACTTGAGAGGATTGTAAGAAAATGCAGGGAATTGAAGAGCTGAAGGAAAGACTTGAGTGTATCGTCAGAGAGCTTGAGGAAATTCAATCTCTTCTAAGAGTTAAAACGCTGGAGGAAGCTATAGAAAGGCTTAAAATTTCTATCAGGGAGCTTGAAGGGTTTGAAAAGAAGGGAAGCGAAAGCCTTTCCCACTACGACGTGAAGATTAAGCTTCTTGAGATGTTCAACGGAGCTCACTACCTTGAAAGCGAGAAGACAAAGCTCAGCAAATTCGGAGTGAGACCAGATGCTGTGGTGATAAGCGACGACAGCGTTTTGATAATTGAGGTGGAGAAGGATAAGAAGAACTTCCTGAGGAAGGTTAAAAAGTTGGGGAAAGTTAAGGATAAACTCTTAGAGAGTCCCATATTTACGGGAAGAAAGCTTAAATTCGTTTTCGGGCTTGTGGGCTTTGAACTTGATGAAGAGCTTAGGAAGGAGGTTTTAAATCTTGGCGATGTGGAAGTCTACTCATCTTTTGGTGGGGAGTTGAGGAGGCTGCTTTAGATTATCACT
Source organism: Ferroglobus sp. (assembly GCF_015521575.1). Classification (NCBI taxonomy): domain Archaea; kingdom Methanobacteriati; phylum Methanobacteriota; class Archaeoglobi; order Archaeoglobales; family Archaeoglobaceae; genus Ferroglobus; species Ferroglobus sp. Next base: position 1,256 of record NZ_WANY01000260.1, on the reverse strand, counting down.
GAGAAAACTTTCAAACAATAATCCAACATTTGTGTTAATATTTGGATGATGTTCAGCTAAATGGAAAAAAGTTTAAATATGGTATTCTACCATGATTAATTGGGTGTAAACATGACGCCGAAGGAGAGGGTTAAGAAAATTTTCTCGAAAGAAAAACCAGACAGGTTGGCGTGTTTCAGCGGTATGGGTAATGTGACGGTGGAAGGTTTGAAGAAGTACGACTACGCCTTTTACGAAATTCACCTTGATGCGGAAAAGATGGCTAACGCTGCCTGCACGAGTTACGAGCTATACGGATTCGAATGCGCAGTAGCTCCCTTCGATCTCGGTGTAGAAGCTGAAGTTCTCGGAGCTGAAATGAACTTCTACACCCACAAGAGCAAGGAGGACATAGTATACCCGACGGTGAAGAAAAAAGCTATAAATGAACCGGAAGATTTGAACGTTCCCGAGAAGATAGAGGAAAAGGGCAGAGTTCCGCTCGTTTTAAAAGCCTTGGAAATCATGCAGAAAAAAGTTGGAGAGGAGGTGCCTGTTGCAACTTACATCCTCGGACCCTATACATTGGCCGGACAGATAATGGATCTGGAGAAGCTTCTGAAAATGTCTTTCAAGAATCCCGACAGAATAAACGAGCTGCTCTCCCAGCTCACAGACTTCTTAGTTGAGCTTGGTAGAATTTACCAAGATGCCGGTATAGATTACCTGACGGTTAGGGAGATGGGAGCTCCCACGGACGTTTTGAGCCCAAGAATGTTTAAGAACTTGATTTTACCCCATCTAAAAGAGCTTTTCTCAAAACTGAAAGAGCCGACAGTTTTACACATTTGCGGAGACACGAACATGATAGTCGAATTAATGTGGCAGAGCGGAGCGACAGCGATAAGCGTTGAACAGAAGAATGACGTGGCTAAAACAAGAGAAAAGCTCGGTGAAGAAGCCATAATTTTTGGAAACATAGATCCCTACGGAACGCTCGTTCTCGGGACTGCTGAGGATATAAGGAATGCTGTTAAGAAGGCTATAGATGGTGGAGTTAGCAGCGTTTGGCCGGGTTGCGATATTTGGCCTACCGTCTCAAAGGAGAACATGCTCACGTTTGTTGAGGCTGTTAAGGAATTTGGAAAACTCCAGTGAGGTGGTAGAATGGTTGACGAGGCTAAGAGAAAGGAAATTTTGGAGAAGTTGAAGAGGGGAGTCGTTGAATTCGACGAAGATCTCGTGAGGGAGGCTGCGAAGGAGGCTTTGGAAGTTGG
>NZ_WANY01000259.1:0-2587 GCF_015521575.1 Ferroglobus sp. | reverse complement strand
GAGAGTTCTTGAAGAGATAAAACTTAGAGCCGGAGTGGAGCTTGAAGGAAACGTTGAAGTCGTGAAATTCGATAAAACGAATGCAATTTTAATAGACGGAGAATTTCTTGCGATAGAGCACGAGGGGAAGTATTACCTCTCTGTTCTCGGAGTTATGAAGTTTAAACCGGAAAAGGGAAGGGTAGTTGTCGACAGCGGAGCAACGAATTTCATTCTGAACGGGGCAGACGTTATGAAGCCGGGAATCGTCGAGGCTGATGAGGAAATAAACGAAGGTGATTTCTGCTACATTGTAGTTGAAGAGAAATACACTCCGTTAGCTGTGGGAATTGCTTTGTGCAAGGGAACGGAAATGGTTGGAGGAAAAGGAAAGGCTGTAAAGAACATTCACCACATCAACGATAAGCTTTGGAAAGAATTAGTTGTTAAGATGTAAATCCCCCGTCTGGGACCCCCTCCTCACAGCTTGCTGCGCTTCAAAGCTTGGAGGGGAAAGGACAAAGGATGTTAGAGAAGTTGTGAATAAAAAACTTATGTTCCGCTTTCAAGTTCAACTATTTTCGGATACACAACTTCCCTTGCAAATTTTAAATCGTCTGGAGTATCTATCTCTGTCCAAGGTAAACCTAAAGTTGAAGAATAGTTCACGATTTTCCCGCTGTCGATCATGTGCTGAAAAGCTTCCTCATAGAAGACTCCCTTGCCTTTTAACCTCATAGTCTCCTCTATAGCTTGCTTTAAGTCTTCCACAGCTTTATCGCTAACTTTAGCCAAGCCTATGTACTCTCCATCCGCATCTTCGGGCTTAATTTTTTTGCTAATCCTAACGACCTTGTCCTTGTTGATTTTGACTTTCATTTCTTCTTCCCCTATCTCATCCCTGAAGTCTACTGAAATCGTCAGGTTGTCTGATTCCGCTCTCAGAAGATTTCTTAGGATGTCTCTGTGGAATATTATGTCCGAATTTACTATTATGAACCTCTCATTTATGTCCTTAGCCGCAATGTATAGGCTGTAAATGTTGTTGGTGTCTCGATAATGGTAGTTGTGAACGAAATCTATGTTCAGTTCTGGGAAGGTTCTTCTAACTCTCTTTCTCAACTTTACGGATTTGTATCCGGTAACTATGACAAACTTTGTTACGCCCTCATCCCTAAGCACTTCGATGTTCCTCACAAGCAAAGGCTTGTTTCCGACAGAGACTAAGGCTTTAGGAATTTTTTGAGTGATATGTCCAAGCCTTGAGCCGAATCCAGCTGCTAAGATGACCGCAAGCATGGAAAGAGTTAAATTCTGCTTTATTTAAAACTTACCGGAGGTGATAGTATAAGTTGGGAGTATATTATTACTGAAAAAATTTACAGGAAATTTTCCAAGCCGATAGCGAAGTTTCTCATGAGATTTGACGTTCACCCAAACAAAATAACGTATTTTTCAGCTTTTATTGGGATTTTGAGTGGTTACCTGATCGGAATTGGAAGAGTCGTTGAGGGCGTCGTCGTACTTTTCGTTTCTCAAATTTTCGACTGCGTTGATGGAGATTTGGCAAGAATGAGCGGAAGAGTTACGAAGAAAGGAGCCTACATCGACAGAGTTCTTGACAGGTTCGTCGATGCAGCGATCATCATAGGCATAGTGAACCTCAACCCGGAAGCTCACTGGTTTCAGGGATTCTTAGCTTTGACGTTTTCCTTTGGCGTTAGCATCACGAGAGTTATGGCAGAAGCTACTGGAATAAAGCTTAAAGCTGGAATAGCCGGAAGGGATACGAGAATAGTCATCGTTATGCTCGGGTTGCTTCTCGGCTACCCTTCGGAAACGCTCTGGGTTCTCGCTTTGCTCAGCGCATTCACAACTTTGGAAAGGATATATTACGCTTTGAAGAAGTTGGAACATGCATAGATTTGAAGCTGAAAAAGCTGAAGAGCTTATTTCGGAAAAAAGGAAAAGGATTCAGCCAATAGAGCCGTTTGAGGAAGTTATCGGCTCTATCGAAGATAAAAATACTGCCGTGGATTTTGGAGCTGGAATCGGATACTTCACAGTTCCATTATCGAAGCATTTCAAAAGAGTTTTTGCGATAGAAGCTCAGGAAGAAATGGCTGAAAAGCTCAGAAAAAGGCTGAAAACGCTTGGAGTTGAAAATGTCGGGATAATAATTTCTGATAAACCAATAGACTTTGACTTCGAGGTCAGTCTGATTCTTTTTGCCAACGTTTTGCACGAGGTTGAGAACTGGAGAGAGCTTTTGGAGTGGAGCAGAATTGCTAAGCACGTCATAGTTATAGACTGGAAAAAAGTTAGAACAGATTTTGGACCGCCGCTTGAGGAGAGAATCGGCGAAGAGGAAATGAAAAGAGTTCTTAACGAAATTTTCAAGAATGTTAAAAAGTTTGATTTCTACAAGTACCACTACTTTTTCCTCTGCTCAAAGGAGTAGAAGCAAAAGAACGGACTGCAAGCATCCAATTAAAAATCCGAGAACAGCTCCTGAAATCTCGATAAACCTCAACTCCTTTCCCGCCACTTGCTTTATAAATTTTTCAGCTTCTTCAGAGGAAAAGTCTTCAACCTTCCTCTTCACGAT
>NZ_WANY01000258.1:0-21582 GCF_015521575.1 Ferroglobus sp. | reverse complement strand
GTCCAACATAACTCCCTCGCTCCTTATAACAGCAAAATCTGGTCCGTAGCCGATAGTTACTATCTTCTCGTACTTCTGCTTCAACCTGTCGTGCACTTCTCCTGTCAGCTTTCCGGGAGGAGGAAATTCGAATCTCTTTGCATAATTTTCCACATCCAAAGCAGCTAAGGCAACTCCGTTAGGCAGAATCTGAACCTTGACGCTTTCCATTGCCGTCTTCACTTGCTCTTCTATGCTCTTCATCGCATACTCGTAAAGCATTTCCACAAGCTTTATCTGCCTATCCTTCCTTCCGAAACCGAGTATTTCGTGCATTATCTGGCTTGCTGGTCTAAATCTCAGGAAGAACCCTTCGTATTCAACGGCTAAAACAACCTTCTTCAGAAACTCCACGTCAGCTTTAGCGATCTCGATATACTTCTCCACCTCTCCCTCAGCCCTATCTCCTACGACGCTTATGGCTGCGAGGTGCTCAAAGTTTCTGTCGCTGATCATTCTCGCTATTTCAACGCAGAGAATGCCGGAGGTGTAGTTACTGTCCCCTCCAGCTTTGTAGGGGTTAACGTGGTAGAGTAGGTACTTGTCGACTTCATCATCCGGAAAGTGGTGGTCTATTGTAATCACATCTGCTCCAAAAGCTAAGAACTGCCTTATTGCCGGTATGTCTTCATGTCCTGATCCGTTGTCAACCAAAACGACAAGGGGAATCTTATCTCCAAATTTTTCAGCATCGTCAAGCGATTCGTCCAAGTCCTTAACGACGTCCTCAAGCTCGTAAAAAGGAGCTCTTGAAACCTTTCTCCTCACGAGGTAATTTTTCGCATCCGGATCTGGATGGTTCTTTTCCACGTAATCCTTTAGGGCAATTTCCAGAGCAACTCCTCCGCAAACTCCATCGGCATCCCAGTGATGACGAATGACAATCGGTCTCGATTCGAGGATAGCTTTCCTCAACTCTTTAGCGACCGCAAGCATGATATCCTTCAAATTTTCGAGAACTTCGCTTTCTATCAGAAAACCTTTGAATTCCGGCTCGCTTCTTCTCTCTATCTCACTCTCTATCGCTTTCTTTATCCCGTAGGCTTCCTCTCCCAGCAGCCTTTCCATTTCGTAAACTTCCATCTGAAGCTTAGTCTCTCTTCTCTTTATAACACCTATAGCTTTAACGACGTCTCCAACGTTTATTTCCGGATAAGCCCTATCTCCATCTTCGAAAGCAGCAGCGTTTATTGCTGAGCTTTCATCGACTATCGTGAAAATAGTTGGTCCGGCAGTTAGCTTGATGTGGGTGACAAGTCCTCTTATCTCCACTATCTTACCTATGTTTTTCTCAGCTTCCGAAATCGGAATAGTCTTGACTTGCTTCGAAACCTCTACAATTTCGTAAGAGTTCATGGGGTGCAGTTCGAGGTCTATCTCCCCCGTGGGTCTTATCGAGGTAACCTTCACCGTCACTTCGTCTCCTTCGTTTAAGTAAGCGTTTTTCAAATTCTTTTTGTGAATAAGTCCCTTCAGTCTTTTGTTGAGCTGAACGAAGGCACCTATGTCGGTTAAGCTAATAACTTTCCCTACGTAAATTCTATTGAGTCTTATATCCTCTATTCCGCAGCTGTTCCTTAAAAGATAAGCATGTGGCTTCTTTCTACATTCGTTACACAGATCGGAAGAGCCGATTATTTGCTTTCCGCAGATTTTGCACTTGCTCGACTTTCCGCTTCCCCTACAAGCGTCGCAAACGACAAGTCTCGATCTTTCACCGCTTCCCTTGCAAACTCCGCAAATTCCTTTTGCGAAGAGCTGAAGTTGTTCGGAAGTTAGTTCAGCTGTAAGCCTTGGGTTGAAGCTCTTTGCTTTACCGCTTCCCTCGCAGATGTTACAGACTTCTTTTATCTCGATATATCCCTTGCCACCACATTTGGGACAGTTCATCTCAGGTTCAAATTTCCAGGAGGGGAATTTTAAAGATTACCTTTGCCAAGCAGTTTCATCTCATCTTTGCTTTTCGGAAAGAAATTCGGAAATACTGCCTCGGGAAAGAGATAAATGAACGGTCAAATCTTCTACTTTTGTTGAAAGTCTTTGGGACTATCGTGTATAATCCAACTTGGGAAACTTTGTTTTTAGAAACGAAGGTATCAGCGGGTCAAGGTTTTGAACTAAAAACTCGGTTAAGCTAATCAGCAGCAGCGAATGCGAAAGCTTATAAATTCTCGGGAAAATTAACATTGTGAAAATGGGTCTCAAATCTCCGTGTGAAGAGGTGGCTTTGAAAGTTCTTCCGATGATAAGAGGAGAGTTGGCGAGAGAGCTTGTAGAGAGGGGGCTGAGTAAGAAAGAAGTAGCTGAGATTCTCGGAGTTACCGTTGCTGCCATAAGTCAGTACACTAAAGGCAAGAGGGGAGTTCTGAAAGACGAGAGAATACGGGAGAACATAAAGGACCTTGCGGAGGAAATCATCAGTGGTAAAATTAAGGGGGACGACTTGAGCAGGAAAATTTGCGAGATCTGCGGAATGATTAGAAGGAATGCTGAGCAGTCTTAAAGATAAGATCAGCAACCTCTTAAAGCCGTTAACGAAGATCGTATCGAAAACTGGGGTAAATCCGAACACTTTGACGCTTCTCGGGTTGATCGCAGGATTTGCAGCTTCCTACTTCGTTGCTTTCGGAGGGAAAATTGAGGCTCTCTTAGCTGTTATTGTAGCCTCTCTTTTCGATTTGTTGGATGGAGCTTTAGCGAGAAACGAAGGAATGAAAACGGCAAGAGGGGGATTTCTTGATTCGGTCTTCGATAGGTACATAGATGCCGCATTGATCCTCGCTCTCGGGATTAGAATAGACGAACTCTTTCTGGCTGCGATAGCTTTGGTTGGTGCTTACATGGTAAGCTACACGAGGGCGAGAGCCGAAAAGGAGATAGAGAGGTGCGATGTTGGAATTGCTGAGAGGGGAGAAAGGATAATTATTATCCTTGCTGGAATAGCCTTCTCTCTTGAATACTACGCTTTAATAGCTTTGGCGGTTTTGTCACATTTAACTGCTCTTCACAGAATAATTTACGCTTACGGAAAAATCAAGGAAAAGGAGTCAGGTTGAACGCATTCTAAACTTTACGAGGTATTCGATTCCAAGCTTTTGGACATCCTCCTTCAAGCTTAAAATTTCGTTTTCGAGCTCCTCCATTGAGTCCAGTCTTGCCTTTGCTTCAAGGCTCTTCACAAGGTAAAGAAACCTCATTATCTCGTCTTTTAGCAGAGGACAGTTGAAACACCTATCCAAATTCTCCCTGATGAAGTTCACCTTCTTCTTCATCGATTTCACGCTTCTTACGAGGTCGCTCTCTTCCTCCCGCTTAAATCTTGAACAGTCGACGCAGTAATTCATCGCTACATCAAAGCATTTTTCGCAAACGTATCTGTAACATCTCGGGCAGATTGTAACCGCTTTTTCTCCGCAGATTTCGCATTGGATTAAGCTCATACCATTAATATCTACTGCCAATCGTTGTTGAAAACTTTACCACCGAAAGTTTTATAACTATTTATCGAGAAATTTAATTGTTCGAACTCGGAAAGTTTTTTCCGATTTGGGTGTTGAAAGTGGTTAATGCGTTCTATCTATCCTTGGGAGTGTTAATAGTTCTCCTCTGGCTGATCGGAGAACGTTGGAGTTTGATCAAGGGATCAACGAAAAGATTTCTTAGGGAAGCGGGGATAAAAAGAGTCCTCACCTTGAGCGTTCTTCACAGCTACTTCTACGGAAGGTGGACAAACCAATACATAAACCTGTTTCTAAACCGAGTGATGCCGAATATCGGCAGAAGAGGGAGAAAATGGTTCGCTAATCGTTATCACGGAAAGGTTCTCACCCATGAGCAAGCTGAAGCCGTTTTTACGATAAATAAAGAGATACACTTGCGTGAAATCGAACATGTTATCCCCTATCCGATTGCGAGGGATTTTTTGCTGAAAACTCCGCTTGAGATTGCAGTTTATGAATGCGGCTGCAGGCATGCAAGAAGAGATCATTGTGAGCCGACGCAGGTTTGCTTGGTGATCGGGCAGCCTTTTGTCGACTTCGTTCTCGAACACAATCCCCGTTCGAGCAGAAAGATAACGAAGGAGGAAGCGCTTGAAATCCTTAGAGAAGAGCATGAAAGAGGTCATCTGCATTCAGCTTGGTTCAAAGACGCTTGCTTGGATAGGTTCTACTCGATTTGCAATTGTTGCAAGTGCTGCTGCGGAGGAATAGAGGCTATGGTTAAGTATGGAACTCCGATGATGGCATCCTCGGGCTACGTCGCTTTCGTGGATAAAGAAGCTTGCAGAGCTTGTGGAGTTTGTGTGGAAGCTTGTCCCTTCGAAGCTCTTTTCTTGGAAGAGAATAGAGTTTCGCTGATATGGGAAAGGTGCATGGGTTGCGGGGTGTGCGTTGCTCGATGCAAATTCGATGCGATTTCACTCGTCAGGGATGAAACGAAAGGTGAGCCATTGGACGTGAGAATTTTATAACGACATATTTTTATTTCCGCAAGTTTTTCCGCAGTCCATGGGTAAAACCATAGCCGAGAAAATACTCAGCGAAAAGAGCGGAAAGGATGCTTACGCTGGTGACATCGTCATAGCAAAGGTTGATAGGATAGCTTTGCAAGACGGAACAGCTCCTTTAGCGATAAGGCAGGTTGAAAAGCTCGGATTGGAAGTTAAAGCGGCGAAGATAACTCACTTTTTTGTCGATCATGCAGCTCCTTCTCCAAGAAAGGAGTTGAGCAACGATCAGAAGCTAATAAAGGAGTTCGCTGAGAAAGTTGGGGCTGAGTTCAACAAACCCGGAGAGGGAATAATTCACCAGCTTATGGTCGAAAGATACGTAAATCCCGGAGATCTTATTGTTGGAGCAGATTCTCACACTTGCACCTACGGAGCCCTTGGAGCTTTTTCCACTGGAATGGGATCGACAGACATAGCGATAGCGATGGCTTTGGGAAAGAATTGGTTTAGAGTTCCTGAGAGCTTTAGAATAGTTGTCGAGGGTGAATTCCAAAAAGGTGTTTTCGCGAAGGATCTTATACTCTGGATAATAGGAGAGCTTGGTGTGGACGGAGCGACTTACAAAGCTTTGGAATTTCACGGCGAAACGATTGATAAGCTCGACATTGACTCTCGACTGACAATGGCGAACATGGCTATAGAGTGCGGAGCAAAAGCCGGACTTTTCAAGAGCGACGAAGTCACGAGGAAATTTTTAATAGAGAGGGGGAGAGGAGAGAGGTTCAGGGAGATAAAGCCTGACGAGGATGCGGAGTACGAGAAGGAGATGTACTTCGACGTTTCCGATTTAACTCCAATCGTGGCTAAGCCGCATCAGGTTGATAACACAGCAAGAATTGAGGAAGTTGAGGGAACGAAAGTAGATCAGGTTTTTGTAGGAACTTGCACCAACGGAAGGCTTTCGGATTTGGAAGTTGTTGCGAGGATTTTGAAGGGAAGAACAGTTCACAAAGATGTCAGGTTACTCGTCGCTCCGGCAAGCAGGGAAGTTTACATGAAAGCCCTTGAGAAGGGTTACATTCAGGAGATAATCAAGGCTGGCGGAGTCGTTTTACCTCCGGGTTGCGGACCTTGCGTGGGAATTCATCTGGGAATTCTCGCTGACGGAGAGGTTTGTTTGTCAACCCAAAACAGGAACTTCAAGGGAAGAATGGGGAATCCGAACGCCGAAATTTATCTATCCTCCCCAGCTACAGCAGCTGCTTCGGCGATAGAAGGGAAGATAGCAGATCCAAGAAAGTACCTCTAAATTTTTATTCCGATTAGTAATAAGCCCTTCGAACATGGACATAGCCGAGGAGATCAGAAGGCTTGAGGAGGAAATAAGGAGAACTCCCTACAACAAAGCTACCGAACATCACATAGGCAGGCTTAAAGCCAAGCTTGCAAGGCTTAGAGAAGAGGCTGAGAAGCAGAGGAGGAAGAAGAGCGGAGAAGCTTATGCGATAAAAAAGGAGGGAGATGCTACAGTCGTTTTAGTCGGCTACCCTTCAGTTGGAAAATCAACACTCCTCAACGCTTTAACTGGAGCGAAAAGCGAAGTTGCTGATTACGCTTTCACAACTCTAAAACCAACCCCCGGAATGCTCGAATACAAAGGGGCGAAGATTCAGATAATAGACGTTCCCGGAGTTATAGAGGGTGCTTCTCAGGGAAGAGGAAGGGGGAGGGAAATTCTCTCGGCTATAAGAGTTGCGGACCTCATCGTCATCGTAGCTGACGTTTTCAGCGTTCACACGATCGACCTCGTCAAGAGGGAGCTTTACAATGCAGGTTTCAGATTGAACGAGAAAAAGCCCGAGGTTTACATAAAAAAGACTGTCACGGGAGGTATAAACATAAAGTCCACCGTCAAACTTTCCCTGAGCGAGGAAACGATAAAGTCCATACTCAAAGAGTACAAAATTCACAGCGGGGAGATTTTAATCAGGGAGGATGTGACGATAGACAGGTTGATAGATGCTATCCTAAACAACAGGGTTTACGTTCCGGCAATAACGGTTGTGAACAAAATCGATCTTTACCCGAATGCGGAAATTCCGAAAGATGCCATACCGGTTTCTGCCGAGAAGAGGATAAACCTCGACAGGCTTGTAGAAGAAATATACAAAAAACTTGAGTTCATCAGAGTTTTCCTTAAACCTCCGGGTGGAAAGGTTGAGGAGGAGCCGATGATTTTGAGAAAAGGAGCGAAAGTCGAGGACGTTTGCAGAAGATTGCACAGAGATATGGTCGAGAATTTCAGATACGCCAAAGTATGGGGAAAGAGCGTGAAATTCGACGGGCAGAGGGTTGGATTGGATCACGTTCTCGAAGATGGGGATGTAGTTACGATCTACGCCAAATAGGTTAGGGTTTGAGAAGCTCTTTGATTATTGAAAGGGTAGAAATTTTTGCTATATAGGGAACGCTTCCTCCCCCAAGAACGACGACGAGCTTTTCATCACAGATTTTCTTTGCCGCCTCTTTGACTATTTTCGCTATCTCCACGTACTCATTTACCGTCAGCCCTATGTCTCCGTAATCTCCGACGTGAGTGTCATGTCCGAAGTACCAGAAAATCAAGTCGGGGGAGAACTCTTCAGCTCTTTCGGCAAATTCTCTAACCAAGTCCACGTACTCCCTTCTGCTCAGTCCGATATAGCTTCTGTCTATTTTCAGCCCATCCGGACTTTCGAAGTCGCTTGCACAAATGCAGTAGTGCAGAACCTTACCGTCGTCCTTAACGAGTTCCCTCGTCCCGTCTCCGTGGTGAGCATCCGTGTCGACAATTGCGAATTTTGCATCGCTGTGCTTTTCTCTGATGTTGGTTATGGCTAAAACGACATCGTTGAAGCAGCAATACCCCCAGAAGATTCTCCTTCCAGAGTGATGTCCTCCAGCTCCTATGTAACAGAAAGCGTTTCTGAGCTCTCCTTCGTAAACCATTTCAGTTGCTTTAACAACCCCTCCGGCAGAGTGCCAAGCGGTGGAGCATAAAGGATCAGCCTTGACACCCTCAAGCAACTCTGGCTCGTGAACCTTCAAAATTAATTCTTCGTCAACCTCCGGACACTCGATCAATTTGAAGTTTTCGAAGCTCTTCAGCTCTTCGAAAGCTTCTGGAAAATCTTTGAGTCTTGTGCCGACAGTTAAGTAGCTCCTTCTGCTAAAACTTATGTGATAAAATACTCCCGTTGGCTTCACAAATTGAGTGAAGTTGCAGAAGTTAAAACGTTTTCCAAATACAAATTGTATTAAAACCATGGTATAGTGGCTAAAAAGGTTTTGAAAAAATTTAAATTGTTTTCAATTACCATTGTTTACAGAGCGGAGGTGATCAAACTTGGAGAAAGACATTGAAAGTTTGCCCTACACCGAATTTATTAGAGAACTTATGAACCCCGAAGAGATCTTCGAAAAACCCGAGCCACTTAAGGGGATAAGAGTTCTTGACGTTGGAACGTTAATCTTCGGACCAATGGTTGCAACGTACTTGGCTGAATTCGGAGCTGAAGTGATTCACGTGGAAATGCCGGGAAGAGGAGATACGATGAGACCTCTTACACCTTTTGCGGATTTTCACAAAGGAGTTCTTGCCGCAGGATTTGAGGCTACGAACAACAGCAAGTACCACGTCGCTATTGACATGAGAACTCCTGAAGGAAAGGAGCTGATTTACAGGCTTGTTAGGAAATGCGACGTTCTTGTTGAAAACTACCGCCCCGGAACTCTCGACAGATGGGGTCTCGGCTACAGACAGCTCAGCAAGATAAACCCGAGGCTCGTTTACATAAGCATGTCCGGCTTCGGTCAATGGGGTCCTTGGACGATGAGACCGAGCTACGATGCGGTAGCTCAGGCAACTTCCGGATTAATAGAGATTACCGGTTTTCCTGATGCGATTCCGTTAAAAGCCGGAGCTTGGATTGGCGATTACTACGGAGCTTTGATGGGTGCTTTTGCCGTTATGGTAGCTTTGTACTGGAGAGAGAAAACAGGAGAGGGTCAGTACATCGATCATCCGCAAGCTGAGAACTTGATCAGAAACATGGACTGGACCTGGCTTTACATCTATCTCACCGGAAAGAACAGGGAGAGGACTGGAAACAGAGATGTGGCGATAGTTCCTTCGGACATCGTAAAAGTGAAGGACGGTTTTGTTGCTGTCGCAGCTTTCAGCGAGGACGAGTTCATGGGGTTGTGTGAGGCTATGGGTAGAATGGACCTGTTCGAGAAGTACGCAAGCGTAGAGGAGAGGTTGAAGGAGGAGAATCAGAAGGTGATTTACGAAGCTTTACACAGCTGGGCTAAGGATAAGACCGTAAACGAGATCATAGAGAAAGCTGAAAAGTTCGGATTTTCAGCTGCCAAGGTTATGAGTTCGAAGGATCAGTACGAGGACGAGCACTGGAGAGCAAGGAAATCAATCTGGATTCACGAAGATCCGATTTTTGGAGAACTTGCTGAGGTTAGTCCAGTTCCAAAGCTGAGCGAAAGTCCGGGGAGAATTAAATGGGCTGCTCGACCGAATGGTATCGACAACGAGCACGTTTTCATAAGACTGCTTGGATTAACGAAGGAAGAGCTTGAGGAGCTTTACAAGAAGGGCGTCATAGGCAAGTGGGACGAAAACGTACCTTGGAGCTGTCCGCCCAAGGATTGGGATGGTAAGAGCGGTTTGTTCTATCCGTGAGGTGGTAGAATGGAAGAGATGAGCTGGGCTGACTGGGCGAGGGAAAATACCGATCCGAGAAAAGCCCACCTAAAGCCGGAAGCTCTTGAGGATGTCGTCGTCCTCGATTTGAGCTACGGAAGCTTTGCTGGATTGTACGCTTCCTCTCTTTTAGCCGAGTACGGGGCTAAGGTTATAAGGATAGAGCCTCCGGAGGGAGATATAGCGAGAAAAATGACTCCCTTTGGAATAAAGCACAAAGACACGGGTTTGGCTTACATAGTGGAGGGAAGGAACAAGTACCACATCACCCTCGACATAACAAAAGAAAAGGGAAGAGAGCTGCTCAAAAAACTCGTTAAAAAAGCTGATGTGCTGATAGAAACCTATCCTCCCGGTTACATGGACGAGCTCGGAATCGGCTACAGGCAGCTCAGAAAGATAAATCCGAAGCTTATCTATTGCGCTATTCACAGCTTCGGACATTTCGGACCTAAAGCAAAAACGAAGATGAGAGATTACGATGTAATCGATCAGGCGATGGGTGGCATAGTCTGGACGACCGGAATTCCCGAAGATTACGAGGAATATCCGGAGCATACGAGGGTTCCGACGAAGCTCGGAAACTGGATGGGATGGTACGTAGGAGGAGGATTCGCGGCTTTCGGGATAATGGTCGCCTTGTTCTGGAGGAGGAAGAGCGGTAAGGGGCAGTTCATTGACGTTGCTCCGCCAGAAGCGATGGCAAAAGTAACGAACTACTACATTCAGTACTACCACTACAGAAGGAAGGTTATAAGCAGGGTTGCGAACTTCGATCCGGCTGTTTTCGTTTACACTTTGGCAAGAGCCAAGGACGGAATGGTCTTCATGGCTGGTTTCAGCGACATAAACTTCTACGCTTTAACGCAAATAATAGGAAGACCTGATTTGCGAGAGAAGTACCCGACGATAAAGGAAAGGCTAACTCCAGAAAACTGGCCGGTCTGTTTGGCTGAGATAGAAAAATGGAGTAGAGAGAGGACGGTTAAAGAAATCATCGATGCATTCATGGCGTACACCGGTGAAGGAACTGCTGTGGCTGGAGAAGTTCTAAAGCCGATAGAAACGTTCAAGGAAGAAAACTTCTGGGACAGAGGAATTTTCCAGGAAATCGAAGACCCAGAATACGGAAAGCTTGTAATCCAGAGCGTTGTTGCTAAAATGGAAAAGACTCCCGGAAGAATAAAGTGGGTTTGCAGAAAGGTTGGAGCAGACAACGACTACATCTATAAAGAGTTCTTAGGTCTGAACAAGAGCGATTTGGAGGAGCTGAAAAAAGAAGGAGTTATCTAACACCTATTTTTTAATATTTTCCGCAGCAAGCACGAGCAGAGATATTATTAAGGCGTACACACCGTAGAGCATAACTCCGGCAAATTTGAGTATAATCGCTGCTATAAATCCAGCAACTATCGAAGCTCTCGCTCTTTTAATTCTCTCCGAAAACACTCCAATTGTGGCTGGAAGCAAGCAGAGGAGAATTGCTGAAGACATAACAGAGAGCTCGACTATGTAGCTGAACCTGAAATAAGCGAAAATTCCGACTATCACAGATAAGATGACGACGAAAATCTTTCCGTAGAAAACACCCTCTTCTTTGAGAATGTCCCTCGAAATCATCGACGCCAAGCTCAGAATTATGGAGTTAGCTGTTGTTATCGCCGCAGCTAAAATGCTTAAAGCGAGAATCAACCCGGCAAACTCCGGAATTTTGGTGATGAATACCGGGGTTACGTCGTCTCTGTAACTGATCTCTGGAAAGTTTCCTTGAATGGTTGCAATTTTCAGGGTTATTCCCATGAAGGTCACAATGAATGTGTAAATTAACCCGAAGAGTCCGAAGAGTACGACCATCTTCTTCAAATCTTTCTCCGACTTCGGAATGAAAACTCTCTGCACAACCTGCGGATTCGTTAAAGCGAAGAAGAACCACGGAACCGTCAGAGCGATGAATCTTTCAGCAGTCCAAATCTTGTTTGGTACTTGAAGTAGGGGGCCAAGGGAAGAGGATTCTTCCAAGACGTTTCCGTTAACGAAGGTTAAAGCTAAAGCTAATGCGACAAATCCAGCTAAGAGCATTATGACTCCTTGGACAGCGTCTGTCCAAGCGACTCCCCTCAAACCACCTATCAAAGCCCAAAAAGCTATGAGGAAGACAGCGATTATCAAAGCGTTATGAAAGCTTAAGCCGACTGTTTTCTCCAAAATCAACGAAACTCCGATGATTTGAGCGGAGGTGTAGGGAATCAGAGCTACAACTGGAATGATAGATGAAAGAATTCCTTCAGATTTGCCATACTTTTTGGATAGCATTTCTGCTGGCGTGACAACACCGTTATCCCTTGCAAACCTCCACATTTTCGGAGCGAAGTAGGAGAGGAGGAAGAGGGTTCCAACCAGATAAAAAAGCTCGAAAGCAGCGGCTCCAACTCCAGTGGCGTAACTTAAACCGACGAGCCCCACCATCATAAAAGCCGAATATGTTGTGGCGGCATAAGTTAAAGCTGAAATTATTCCGCTTACGTTTCTTCCCGCTATAAAATACTCCTCGTGAGTTTTGAAACCGTACTTTCGGGAATAAATCGCTAAAGCGGTTCCCGCAATTACGTAAGCGATGAGAAGCGCGTAGAAGCTATTCAACTTCCCACCTCCTCATCGAGATGTAGATGAGATAAAGTGCCGTCACAGCGAACCAGTAGAAGTAAGCCGCAAGGTTGTTACTTTTCAGGGAGATGAAGGGTAAGAGCATTGCCAACAGAACGATGACTATATCTACTCTCATCGAACATATGTTCGGTCGAGCTGTTTATAAGCTTTCTCGAATTCCTTCGAGAGATTTCTCATGCGAATTAAAAAGGGAATTGGACTCAACAATAGCATGAGGATAACAAGATTAAACCATCGAGGCAACTCTCCAGCTTTTGATCCGAAGTATATTCCTAAGGTTAGCAAATAAAAGCAGAAGGTTAAAAAAGCGTTCAAAGCGTCGATAGAATTGAAGTAACTGTTAACGAAGCGTTCCCTTTCATTTTCTGGGAGAGAATTTAATTTAGAAAAGAAGGCTGGCAAGTTCATCCACCACGCAGCTCCTTTCAAAGCCTCCCGTCTCTTGCTTGAGATTATAAGTAAGATGATCGGTGCAATACTGAACGACAATGGGAGAAGTAGAAACGTTATCTTCCCTCCGTAAGCATCGGCTTTCCCGCTTGCGTTAAAGTGGATGGGAATTCTTTCGGGCAACGTTAGGTACGCATGAATGGACGTAACCCAGATGAGCGTAAGGAGTAAAACCACTATGAGCTGAAAACTCCTCATTGAAATATTCTTGACACAGACACATTTATTTATTCTTTTGCTGAATTTCCATCAAATGAAGCTTCTGACGATAGGTGCTGGTAAAGCTTCAAACATCGTCGACATCTTTGCTAAGAGGGGAGCTGAGGTTAACAAGGTCAAGCTTTTCAAATGTTACACAATAAGCAACGAGCTTGAAGAGCTTAAAAAATTGAGAAACGTACCGCAGGAAAACAGATTTTACACTGTCTGGAAAGAAGATCTTCCGGATTTGAGGAGCGTGATAAACAGCATAATGTCGAGATACGAGATTTATGAAGCCTCTCTTGTTATAGCGGATTTAACCGACGACTTCAGCCTCTTTTCTTCGATTTCCCTCTTCGATGAGCTTGAGAGGAGCATGGAGGAGCCGAAGATTTGTTTAGCTTTAATTCCCGACTTGTCAAATCCGGAAAGGATAGAGAAGGTTAGAAGAGGCTTGAGAATGCTCATGAGAATCTACGACTACCTCTTCGTCTTCGAAAAGAGAAACAACTACGAAGATCTCATAATCGATTCCTTTAACATCTTATCTCTCGTCGGGGAGATTGATGCAAGGAAAAAAACCAGTGGAGAAGTTGTGGTGGACACAAGCGACTTTTTAAATTCCCTTGAGAGAGAAGGCTTCACAATTCTCGGCTACTCGAAAAGGAGGCTGAGCTGGTTTTCGAAAATATTCAAGAGCGAAGCTGAGTTGAGGGGGGAGAGAACTAAGAGGATGGTCGACCTTCTTGAGGAATCCCTCACAAATTTGAGTGCGAGAGGGGACATCGACTCTGCAAAAAAAGCTCTGATAGTTTTTTCCGGCAATCCCGAAGAGATAAGCATGGAGGGGCTTTTTACCTGCATAAGGAGGGTGGAGAAGATAAATGGAGAGATGCTTGTTAGGTACGGGGACTACCCCATTCCGAAGTCGAATTTCGTCAGTTCGGTAGTTTTATTTTCTGGAATTAAAAAATTTACGTTATAATTCTTGCTCCTCCCTCCTCCACAACTACCGTATGCTCAGCTTGAGAAACCAGTCCTCCTGAAATTTCCGTCAAAACTGGATAGCTCCTCAAAATCTTCTCTCTTACGAGCTTAGCCAGAATTATTTCCGGTGCCTTCGTCAACCACCTTTTGGCAAAAGGAAGCGTTCTGTACTTCTCGATCTCCTTTAAAATTTCCCTCTCAATCTTCCCCCTCACGGGTTTTTGCTTTAGGAGGGAGTATATCTCCACTTCACTTCTCTCGGCTACTTTTCCAACTCCGTTGGTTACGAAAGGCTCGATAGCTATTACCGTCCCCTCTTCAAGCTTTACTCCTTTCTCTATTCCGTAGTTGTATATCGTCGGTGGAGCGTGGGCGACGTAAGGCTGGAATCCGTGTCCAGTTAAATTTATCACTGGCTTAAATCCGAACTCCTTGGCAGTTTCTTCTATAACTTTACCGATCTCGCTCGTTGAGATTCCAGCTTCAACAGCCTCTATGGCTCTCTTCAACGCCTCTTCTGCAGCTCTTACAAGCTCTTCGTTGTCTCCCAAGTCGATCGTGAAGGCTGTGTCGGCTATGAATCCATCCACGTGAGCACCAATGTCTATTTTCACGAGGTCTCCTTCCTTGAAAGTTCTCTCGTCGTTCTTTTTCGGGGTGCAGTGGGCAGCATCGGAGTTTATCGAGATGTTACACGGAAAAGCTGGCTCAGCTCCGAGTTCTCTTATTCTGTTTTCAACGAATTCTGCAACCTCCAAAAGCTTTACACCCGGTTTAACTTTCTTTTTCACTTCCTCTCTAACGATCCTCAAAACCTCTCCAGCCTTTTCGTGCTTTTCGATCAAGGTACCACCTCTACGTAATCGTCAAATCTTGTTAAAACCTCGCATCCGTTCTTTTTCACGAGAACCAAATCTTCGACTCTAACTCCTCCAATCCTTTCGTAATACAGCCCCGGCTCTACTGTGAACACCATTCCCGACCTTAATTTATCTTCTGAATTAAATATTTTTGGCTCTTCGTGCACCTCCAAACCTACTCCGTGCCCGGTGGAGTGAATGAATCCTTCCTTAGCCTTCTGCCTAATCGTTTTGTAACCGTAGTCCTCCAAGACGTCGCAGACCTTATCGTGGACCTCTTTCGCTTCGATTCCTTCTCTAATTATCTTAATAGCCTCGTTCTTTGCTTCTATGCATGCCCTCAACATTTCAACGATCTCTTCATCTCTCTCGATAATTACTGTCCTCGTAAAGTCGGAATGATAGCCGCTGGCTCTAACTTTCGGAAAAATATCGAAGATCACGTGCTTTTCTACAATCCCTTCTCCCACAAAGTGGGGATCCGCGCTTCTTCTCCCAGAAGATATTATGGTATCTTCAGCCAACCCCCCTTTTTCGTAAACAAAAAGTTCGACGCTCTTTCGCAATTCTTCGATTTCTCTCTTCCTCTTTACGATTTCGAGAAAGAATTTTAAGGCGTTTAAAGCTATTTCGCTCGCTTTTTTTATTTCTTTAATCTCCCACGACTTTTTAACGCTCCTCAGTTTTGAAAACGGATTCGAAACAATCTCAATTTCAAAATGCTCTGAAAGGTGCTTGTACAGGAAACTTGGAAACTCCTTAGGAACGAGAATTTTTCTCGCTCTGTGCTCTTTTAAAATCTCTGCGTAAGTCTCAGCAAGGGCTTTTTCAACCCCAAGCTCTTTGACCTTCTCGTAGAATCCTACGTCCGATAAGGAGACTATTTCTTTAACTCTGCTCTCCCTTTCGGCTCTCCTCCTTTCCATTTCGTGAACGACAAGCATTTCGGTGCCGTCTTCACCTACTGCGTAAAAAGCGGGATCTGGAAGTTTCATACCAACTGCATAATAAAAATTCGGATCTTTGCTGCTTGCATACATGATGAAGAAGTTTGCCTCATGCCTTTTCAGCAGTTCGTATATCATGTGGCAAGAAGGCAAAGAATTTATTTATTGTTTATCATCAACCTCGAAAATATGGAAACTCTGATTGAAATGACAAGGAATGGCAAACATCCCGAATGGTTGGAGAAGGTTGCGGAAAATGAAGGGGTTGATTTAAACTTACTCATCAAGCTCATCGCTAAAGGGGAAGTTGTAGTTCCGAGAAACGTTTTGAGGGATGATGAGTTTCAGGCTAAAGCTATAGGAAGGCTCATGTCCACGAAAGTTAACGCAAACGTTGGAACTTCAGCCGATTACGTTAACGTAGAGGAAGAAGTTGAAAAAGCGAGAGTTGCAGTTAGGTATGGTGCTGATGCAGTCATGGATTTGAGTACCGGCGGAGACCTTGATTACATAAGGAGAAGGATAATGGACGCTGTTAACGTTCCCTTCGGCACGGTCCCGATATATCAGGCTGTGAGGGAGAAGAACGTGGAGGATTTGAGCGAGGACGACTTCTTCAAAGTGGTGGAAAAACACGCTAAGGATGGAGTCGACTTCATGACGATTCACGCTGGAGTCAGCAAAATGAGCTTGGAGAGGTTGAAGAAGAGTAATAGGCTTATGGGAATAGTCAGCAGGGGAGGTTCGATAATTGCAAAGTGGATTGAGACAACTGGAGAGGAGAATCCCTACTACAAAGATTTCGACTACCTCCTCGAAATTCTCAGAGAATATGACGTTACGATAAGTCTTGGAGACGCTTTTCGTCCGGGGTGTATTGCTGACGCAAGTGACAGAGCGAAGTTCACCGAGTTTATAGTTCTTGGCGAGCTTGTGGAGAAATGCAGAGAAGCTGGAGTTCAAGCTATGGTTGAAGGTCCGGGGCATGTTCCGATAGATGAGATCGAAACGAGCGTAAGGGCGATGAAATTCGTCACGAAAAATGCTCCTCTGTATTTGCTTGGACCTCTCGTCACAGATATTGCTGCCGGATACGATCACATAGCTGCCGCCATAGGAGCTGCTGTGGCTGGCATGCACGGAGCGGATTTCATCTGTTACGTTACTCCTTCAGAGCACCTTTCTCTTCCAACGGTTGAAGATGTTAGGGAAGGCGTTATAGCTGCGAAAATAGCAGCTCATGCTGCAGATTTAGTGAAAGAGGGGCAGAGAGAAAGGGCGAGAAAGCGGGACTACGAAATGAGCATCGCAAGGAAAAACCTCGATTGGAACAGGCAATTTGAGCTCAGCATAGATCCGGAAAAAGCCATGGAAGTGCATTCAAGAAGGAAGTCGAAAAGCGAAGCTTGCAGCATGTGCGGAGATCTTTGTGCAATAAAAATCTCAAGAGAAGTTCTCGAGAAAGCGAAGAAGTGAAGAGTAGCATTTTTCGCAAAACTTTACCGGCTTGAGATCGACCTCGTAAACAGAATTCGAAAACCTCATGACGCAGTGGTTGTTGCAGTGATCCAGCCCAAAAAGGTGCCCCAGCTCGTGCGTTATCTCTTTTTCAAGCCTTACAATCAGGTTTTCTCCGACAAGCCTGAAATAAGAGACCACAGCTGTTCTCAGAACTGGAATGGCTAATCCGAAAACGAAGTTCAAAGGGTTCTCGTAGAGATCAACCGAAGTGACGACGACTTTAAAACTCCCGTCTGCACTCATCCTAACAATTTTGCTTGCTACGTATTGGTCTCTGAAGCTATCGTATGCCCGCTCGATGGGCAATTTCTCCTCAATTATCTCGAAATCCAGAAAGGTATATATGTTTTCAAGCTCCTCTACGGCTTTTTCCACTATGCTCTCATCAGCTCTAACGACCGAAATTTTGACTATCATTGATTTAACTCTTGGAGTGCTCAATAAAGAACTTTTTATTCGGAGACAAATAATTATTGATGCTCGTTGAGAGCTACGACTTCGGAAGAATTGTAGTAGGTGGTAGGGAGTACAGGAGTGACGTGGTTGTTGGAGATGAGATTATCGTTGAAAACTGGTGGAGGAAGGAGGGACATAGGATTTGCGTAGAAGACCTTGAGTGGTTGGATAAAATTGATGCTGAAGTGATAATTTTCGGCACTGGGGCTTACGGAAGAGTGAAAGTTGATGAGGAAGTAATGAAACTCCTTGAGAAGAGAGGGATAAAAGTTTTGATCGAGCAAAGCTCGAAAGCTGTGGAAAAGTTCAATGAGCTAAAAAAGAGGGGGAAAAGGGTCGTTTTAGCGATTCACCTAACTTGTTGAGATGAGGGAGGCGAAGCTTTACAAGAATTTTGGAGATTACGCCAGATGCTTGGTCTGCTGGAGACTGTGCAAGGTAGAGGATTACGGATACTGCAGAACGAGAGTCTACAAGGAAGGAAAGCTTTACACCCTAACCTACGGAAACATCTCGGCATGCGAAAACAGACCAATGGAAATCAAGCCTTTCTTTCACTTTAAACCCGGAGACTATTCGATGACCTTCTCGACTTATTCTTGCAACCTTGACTGCCCTTGGTGCCAAAACTGGCACCTTTCCAAAACTCCACCGAAAGAAACCTACGAGTACTTTCCTCCAGAAAAGCTTGTGGAGTTGGCGTACAATAAAAGCAACGGCGTTTGTGCAAGTTTCAACGAACCCACTTTGCTCTTCGAATATCTGCTTGATCTCTTTCCGTTAGCCAAAAATAAAGGCTTGCACACGACGATAGTTTCCAACGGCTACATGACTCCCAAAGCTTTGAAAATGCTTAGAGATGCTGGTTTGGACGGAATGAACGTGGATGTTAAAGGTTGCGAGGAAGTTTACAAACTCATTGGAGGGAAAGCGAAGTACGTTTGGAGAACTGCTAAGGAAGCTAAAAAGCTCGGAATTCACTTAGAAATCGTGAATCTCGTTATTACTGATGTGAATGATAGGGAGGAAGATTTTGAATGGATCGTTGAGAATCACATAAGGTTCGTGGGAGAGGAAGTTCCCTTACACTTCACGAGGTACTTTCCAGCCTATCTTTTCGACAAACCCCCGACGAGGATTGAAAAGCTTGAAAAAGCCGCCGAAATTGCAAGGAAAGAGGGTGTGAAATTCGTCTACATCGGCAACGTTCCGGGGCATAGGCTTGAGAACACTTTCTGCCCTAAGTGCGGAAAACTTTTGATAAAAAGGTACTCTTACAGGGTTTTGGAGAATAACATTAGAGAAGGTAAATGTTTCAACTGCGGCGAGAAGATATACGGAGTCTTTTAGATGAACGCGTGAACTTCGACAAACTTGGAGAAACAAACTCCGCCGTTGGCTACGTAATACTTGCAGAGCATTTTCACGCAGCAGTCCGGATTTATAAACAATAATTTCGACTTTTCGCACCAAATTTTCATCATAACAATTTTTTCTTAAACTTTAAAACTTATAAATTTTCTTGTTTGATTAGAAATTAGCATTAACATGCTCGAGCTGATTCCTTGGAGAGCGGTCAAAAAGTGGAGATGCGTTCACTGCGGATACTGCTGCAAAGAGTACGATGTACCTCTTTCGTTCGAAGAGGAGGAAAGACTCAAAGTTTACGGAGATGTTTTTACAAGAGGAAAACTCGGAGTTTACTTAAAGAAAGATGAGACGTGCGTTTTCAGAAAAAATGGGAAATGCGCAATATACGAAATCAGACCAAAGGCTTGCGAAAAGTATCCCTTCTTTTTCAGGGAGAAGGGGGAGAAAGATGCAGAGTTCGAGTTTCAAGGGAGAAAGATTTTCGTCTACGTCGACAAAAACTGCAAAGGAATTGGAAAAGGAGAAGATGTTAGGAGAGAGATAGAAAAAATTCTCAGAAAAATCCTTTTAATTGTTTAGCCGTCTCTTCCGGAGCTTTGTTTGTGTAGGCTTCATCGTAGATCTTCGTTATCGCAAAAACGTCGCACCAGTAGTACTTGTCGAAGGGTGTTCTCGCTACTATGTCGAAGAGCGTTCCAAAGTAGGGTGTCTTCTTCAAGCTTCCGAAAATTCCGAAGTTGAAGGAGTTGTACTCGGATGAGTAAAACTTCAAGATTTTTACTATGCCTTCGCAGAGCTCTCTAAGCTCCTCTTCGTCCACCTCTAAAATAGGCTTGTCGATGTAAGCAGCTACATGATCAAAACCACGAGGGGCGAAGGGAACGAACCAGAGCCACTTGTTTCTGCTCAAAATTAAATCTTCGAACTCTTTATTTTCTGATAAAACCTCCCAGAACTGCTTTCCGTGAGTTTTGTAGAAGGATCTTGCCGAATTAACTATCCTGTTCTGGTAGTCCATTAATTCTTCGGAGGCGATGAGCTGGATGTGCGGATGAACTACACTACTTCCAGCTGGCTTTAAGTAGTTCATCGTAATTGTGGCGTAGTCGATTTTCTCGGAAATCTCTTTTAAATATTCCACGGCTAATGCGAAGGAGTTGTAGAAATCTTCAGCTTTGAATTCCCCGAGGTTTAAGTAGTGCTCCTTGCAAATCCTTATTACGAGAGAGTACCTCGCATAAGGGGAGATGTTGGCGAAAAGGATCGAATTCCCTTTTCTTTTTAGATTTTTGCCGAGAACTTCCACATCCCTCGCAGCAACTTTTTCAACAACGTCCTCGCAGAAGGGGCAGGGTTTTTTCAAATCCTCTTCGAA
This sequence comes from Ferroglobus sp., assembly GCF_015521575.1. NCBI lineage: Archaea > Methanobacteriati > Methanobacteriota > Archaeoglobi > Archaeoglobales > Archaeoglobaceae > Ferroglobus > Ferroglobus sp. The sequence continues at coordinate 1,502 of NZ_WANY01000258.1, read as the reverse complement.
GCTTCCCTTAGTAAAAGGCAAAGGTTTCTTCACTATCCTCGAAGGCTTTCCCGTCAAAGGATCGAAGCGAATTTCCACTTCTACCTCTTCTTCTTTTCCCTCCATCGGGTTGAAGAGCCTGTATTTCTCGACCTTTTTCAGGAACATGTTTTTCCGTAGGCTTTGAAGAATAAAACTGTTATCTTCCCCTCTCGACTAAGTAAATTCCCAAGATTGTCAGAAATCCACCGAAGATTTTCCTTGCGGTAAATTCCTCTGAGAAAACGAAGTAGGACATTATGGCAGTAAAGAGGGGGATTAGGTAAACGAAAACTGAAGTTCTCGCTGCACCTATCTTTTCAACACAGTAGTACCACACAACGTAGCCAACAACCGAGCAGAGGATTGCTAAGTAAACAACGGAAATCCACGTAAGTGTTTTGTTCGGTATTTCTAAGGGAAAAATGGAAAAGAAGGGAGCGAGAGTGATTATCCCGAAAAGGAAGGAGTAAAAGACTATCTCAAAGCTCGAATATTTCTCAAAGAGCTGTTTTGCATAAACTGTGTAGATTGCCCACAAAATTCCGTTTCCTATAACCATCAAATCGCCAATTAGTGATAGAGCGAAATCCCTTTTGAAAAGTATGAGAACTATGCCGAGAAAAGACAAGATTATTCCCGCTTTTTGCTTAGGAGAAAGTTTTTCCCTTGACATCGCAGCTATAAACAGAACGGAGGTGTTTATGAGGATCGAAGCGTTTGTGGGTGTCGTGTAGTATAGAGCCGAGAACTGCAGAATGTAGAGTAGGGAAACTCCGCTTACGCCAAGAACGATAAATCTGAAGGTATCCTTGAAATCCAACATCTTTTTAACAAAGGGAACGAGGAAAATTGTAGCAAGAGAAAAGCGGTAAAGAGTTAAAGAAGCGGGATTTATGTCGGAAATTGCAAGTTTGATAAAGATAAAGCTGCCTGCCCAGAAAACCATCACTGAAAGAAGTAAAAAATACAGTAAAATCATTGAGCTACAGCTTCGGCAACCTTCTCTTCAACGATTTTCGGCTCGGAGAGTAGTTCTATCTTTCTAATCTCGACTCTTCTCAGCGGATAGATCTTCTTTGCGTTCTTGTAGATTTCAGCTGGAATCTTTCCGAGGACGGCTTCTTGCAAGAACTGGACGAATTTTTCTTTGCTTGCAGCATTAGTAACGATCTCTCTCATAACCTTCCTTATCGCCCTCTTTTGTGAGCTTTGGCATCTCTTAACGGTAAAAGCAACGCTCTTTACTCTCAGCTTGTATCCGTCAGCGGTGGTTACGTCAACGATGTCCTCTATCTTGCTCGTCCTCCTCCTTGTTAAACTGTTGAGGTAGTCTCTCATCAACTCGAACTCGTGGAATTTCGTGTAGGCGTTCTCTCCAGCAACCTTGTAAACCTTGAATTTCAACTTCTTGTAGGGATTCTGATTCGAGTAGTCGTTGGTGAGTTCGGCTAAAGTGATCTCTACCGTCCTTCCTATAACTT
>NZ_WANY01000257.1:0-2460 GCF_015521575.1 Ferroglobus sp. | reverse complement strand
GCGTCTCTATGAAGGATTTTTGAACGGGAAAGTACTTTTTCAGATTTTCAACCTTAAGCATTTCCCTCACCGTAAAGCCAACACTTAACGAGCCTACTTTCTATACCAATTGTAGGTGGTTCTTTCTTGCAAATATCTCTTGCCTTGGGGCATCTATCTCTAAATCTGCAGCCCTCCGGAGGATTGACCAAATCAGGAGGAGAGCCCGGAAGGGGCTTTATTTCTCTATCAAGCCATAGATCTGGAACCGAAGAGATCAAACCAGCCGAATAGGGATGTAACGGCTCGTTAACAACCTTTTCCGCATCTCCATATTCGACTATCCATCCGGCGTACATCACAGCAATTTTGTCGCTTCTCTCAGCCGCAAGACTGAAATCGTGAGTTATAAGCAAAATCGACCTCTCCCCCTTCTTTAGTTCTTCCAGCAAATCCATAATCTTCTCCTGAACTATGACGTCAAGAGCCGTAGTTGGTTCATCAGCTATTAGAAGCTTCGGATTCATAGCTACAGCCATCGCTATAACAACCCTTTGCCTTTGTCCACCGCTGAGCTGATGTGGGTAATTGTAGAACATCTCAGCTGGCAAACCAACACTTTCAAGCGATTTTTTGGCAATTTCTTCAGCCCTTTCCTCCTCAACTCCGTGTTCGGTCAGCATCTCAACGAACTGATCCCCAACTCTTTCCAACGGATCCAAACTCGTCATCGGATCTTGAAAAACCATTCCTATGTCCTTTCCTCTGATTTTTCTCATCTCCTCCTCGCTTATTTTCAGCAAATCCTTACCCTCGAAAATTATGCTTCCGGAAGTTATTCTCCCCGGTTTTCTAATCAACCTCATTATCGAATAAGCGAGGGTGCTCTTTCCGCAGCCAGATTCCCCGACAATTCCCACAAACTCACCTCTATTAACGTTTAAGTTAACCCTATCCAACGCTTTCAGAACTCCCCTGCTCGTTCTGAATTCGGTGACGAGATCCCTTACTTCGATTATCATCTCTCCTCCCTCGCGAGGTACTTCTCGCTTAAAGCCTCACCAACCAAAGCGAAGCCAAGAGATAGAAGCATTACCATTAAACCGGGAAACGTTATCATCCACCAGTATCCGGCTGGAAGGTAAGGCTTACCAGAACTAAGATCGAAACCCCAGTCTGGAGTTGGAGCTGTGACTATGAATCCAAGGAAACTTAAACCCGCTTCAGTGATAATAGCATCGGCAACGCTTAAGGAGAAGACGACGATGACCGTCGTAGCGACGTTGGGAAATATGTACTTCCTTAGAATTCTTGCGTTGCTTGCTCCAGAAACTTTGGCTGCCTCCACAAACAACCTCGTTTTTATCGAAAGAGTTTGCCCTCGAATCATTCTGAAATACGTGGGAATGTAAACGACAGCTATGGCAACCATGGCGTTGAAAACGCTCGGTCCTAAAACAGCTGCAATAGCTATAGCCAAAATAAGGCTCGGAAAAGCGTAAAGACTGTCCATTATCATCGAAAGCACTCTATCAAGCTTTCCGCCATAGTATCCAGAAATTAAGCCAAGAGGGACTCCGACGAGCATAGAAAGGAGAGATGCGGAAAATACGACGATGAGAACAACTCTCGCACCGTACACAACCCTTGAGAATATATCTCTCCCAAGGTTGTCAGTGCCCATTATGTGCTCGGCACTCGGAGGCTGCAAAACATCTCCTGTCGATTTTGTCGGGTCGTAGGGAGCTATGAAAGGAGCAAAAATTGCCATAAATACCACAGCGGAAATTATAGCCAGTCCTGCATAAAGCATTCTGTTGCTCATCAGTACCTCACCCTCGGGTCGAGTAAAGCGTATATCACATCAACTATCAAGCTAATCAAAGCGACAAAGAGAGCGTAGAACACTATAGCCCCCTGAACGGAGGGATAGTCTCTGTACTGAATTCTTTCAAGGAGGAAAGTTCCCATTCCGGGCCACGAGAACGTTGTTTCTGTCAAAACCGCTCCCGCTAAGAGGATGGCAAACTGCAAACCCATTAGCGTTACCACCGGAATGAACGCGTTTTTCATCGCATGGAATATCACCTTCCTCTCCCTAACCCCCCTCGCTCTGTAAGCCATTATGAAATCCTGATTCAGCACGTCTATCAGGTTGTTTCTCACTATCCTCGTGTAAGCTCCGCTGAGAACTATTCCGAGAGTTATCGAGGGTAAAATTAGGTGGCTTAGAGCGCTAACCAAAGCGTTGAAATTTAACGTCAACAAGCTGTCTATGACGTAAAGTCCGGTGATTCTTTCCGGAGCTAAACCGGCATCAATTCTGCCCCCTATCGGTAAAAGTCCGAGATAAACTCCGAAAACCATCTGCAAAAGCATACCGAACCACGGAATGAAAAGGGTGTAAGCGAAAACGCTGTAAAGTCTGAGGGAGGCATCAACTTTCGTACCCCTTCTAAAAGCAGCTATTGAGCCAGTAAT
>NZ_WANY01000256.1:0-4852 GCF_015521575.1 Ferroglobus sp. | reverse complement strand
GCATTAGCAACATCCTCTGGCAAACCGAGTCTTCCCCTTGGATAAACTTTGACGAGCTTCTCCTCTCCTCCAACGCTCTTCAAAAACTCCTCAACACCGGGAGTTTTGGTTATTCCCGGAGAAACACAGTTTACCGTTATGTTATACCTTGCAACTTCCTTAGCCAAAGCTTTGCTGAAAGCGATAATAGCTCCCTTAGCTCCGGAGTAAACCGCCAAGAACGGCTCTCCTATTCTTCCCGCGTCGCTTACTATGTTTATTATCCTTCCGTACTTCTTCTCCATCATGTCTTTTATCACAGCATGAGTACAGTGAAGAACTCCGTAAAAGCATATCTTTATGTCCTTCTCCCAGTCCTCTGGCGTGGTGTCCTTAAAGAGCTTAGTAGTCCAGTAGCCGGCGTTGTTGACGAGGATATCAACCGTTCCGTAAACTTTCTTTACTTCCTCCACCATCCTCTTAACATCCTCGTAATTCGTGACATCAGCTCTTATTCCGTAAGCCTCTCCTCCAGAAGCTTTTATCTCCTCGGCAGCTTTCTTTGCTCCTTCCTCGCTTATGTCGTTGATCACAACTTTAGCACCCTCTTTGGCGAAAGCCTCAGCTATTGCTCTGCCGATACCTCTGGCAGCTCCGGTTACGAGAACAACCTTGCCCTCGAACTCCATAGCATCACCTAACGTTACATTGTAAAATAACTATTTAAAATTAACTCAACAAAGTAAAGTTGAATTCACCCGTGGATTTTTTAAACGGTAAGCATATTTCCGTTTAATGAAGGGTGAGCTAAGAGGAAGCTATGTGGAGCTGAATTTCTCCCAAAGATTGTATTCAAGAAATTTTGGAGAAAGAAAAGACTCCAAACTCACACTAACTTTGGAGGAATCTTCCTACTTGTTGTCAAAGGGCACGCTTGAAGTTTACGAAAAAGGTAGGAAAGTCGAGCTTCCCGAGCTTTTGAAAAGAGCGAAGCTTACAGAGTACTTCGTTTTCGAAAGGCTGAGGGAAAGTGGGAGAAAAATAAGATTTGGGGAATTCGAAGAGTACGTTCCTATTTCAGAGAACGAAGTATTGAGTTTCGAGGATCTGGAAAAACTTGCCGGGAAAAAACTTGCGGTGGTTGATGAGGAGAGCGACGTAACATTTTACAGAATTTCAAGCTTTAACGAATTTGGAAAGCATGAGGAAAAGCTGAGAGAGGTGAGAGGTTTTCTCTGCGGGGAGAGGGTGATCGTAAAGGACGTTGAGATTTTCAGAAAATATTTTTATGGAACGGAAAAAAGCGGCTACGTGGCATTATCCCTCGTTGAGTCCCTTTATTTGCTTGAGAAGGGATTCCTCATTCTGAGCGATGAAGACGAAAGTTTTCTGAGGGAAAAAGTCGACGAAAAACTTTACAGGGTCTACAGGGATTTGAGGGAAAGGAAATTCATGGTAAAAACCGGTTTCAAATTTGGAAGCGATTTTCGAGTTTACGAAGCTGTAAAGAGCGTTAAAGAGCTTACCCACTCGAAATACCTTGTGAAGTTGAAAGAGAGGGTGAGCATGAGGGAGCTTGCCGGAGACACAAGGCTTGCTCAAAGCGTGAAAAAGAAAATGATATACGCTATGGTCGATGAGAAGCCGAAATATTTGCTCGTCGAGAGGGTGAGGATTTAACTTCGACCATTTTGAGTTTTACCCACGTATCTTCAGGCAAAACTATAGGAAAATCGAACCTCCTCTTTAAGATAACCCATTCGTCTTTTTCCTCAATTCCGGCGAAATCCTCCCACCTGTTCAGTACGAGTCTTCCGTCCACCACGCCTTCCTTACAAACAATCACTCTCGTGTTCCCGGTGATAGGAACGACAAACGTGATTAGCAGCAGGTTTAGCGGCAGTGTGGTGTAGAGGGGCTTGAGAACCAAAACGAGGAGGGTCAGAAACAGAAGAGCAAGGAAAAACAAAAGGTAACTTTTCGAAGATGAAAGAAGAGCTTTGAAAACTTCTTTCAGACTCATTTCCACCTCGGCAATCTTCTCAACTTCAACCTTCTCCACGCTTTTCGCCAGAACTATCAAAGGAAGTCTGAAAGCGATATAAATAAAAATCAGGAAAACTGCAACAGCTACTATAGAGTCGAAGATTTGGATTAGAAGTGCTGTAAAAACAAAAGCGGCAAGAAGTAAAGCGAGCGTATAAATGCTTTTCTTCGAATACCTGTAAACCAAAGCGTATGTCACCTTAAACTCACCTCCTCCGCGTAATACTCCACGATCTTCACACCAAGGAACGGAAGGAAAATTGCCAGAAGTGCGAAATGCCCGAAAAATACGATGAGAGCTGCAAAAATTGTGCTTGTTAGAAATATAACAAAAAAGTAGAACAAGCCTATACTTTCCGCCACCGCTCTGCTTTCCGGCACACCAGCGAATTTCACGCTTATTCTCATCTCAGAAGCAAGCTTCACAGCTACAAGAGAGCAAACAACCGACAGAGCAGCCACAAATGATACCGAAAGGATAACCACGCCTAAAGACACGCTCAGCGGAACGAAAAACGCAAGTATCGGGAACATCGTGAGTGCGCCGCTCAGAAATGTTTTCAGAACGATGCTCCTTGCGAACTCGCTAACGGAGTTGCTGACTCTGTAGAGCCACAAAACCGCAGCTTCCTGCATGGCATAATACTCCATGACACTCGCTATGGGGAGAACCACGTAAATCAGAACAAAGCTCGGAAAAGGATTTGGTAAGTAGCTTGCGATGAGTTTTCCAATTGAAAACGTGAAAACAGCGAGGATCGGTGTGTAGATTAGCTTCGTTCTTTTCAGCTCCAAAATCGATTTCGTTAAAATTCCCTCCACATACTCGCTCCTGACGTTGGATCTCAAAAGTTGGTGAAGGACTTCCACATCCACCTGGACTTTGCCGGAAACAACGGCAAGGAGAGTGAAAGAGGTAATAAATGCCACTGAAAAAGGTAGCAAGTTCGGCGAAGTGTAACTGCTGTGGATGGCGTCGACTACAACGTAAAAGAGGAAGGAAGCTGTAATTTTCCCCGTGAGGATGTCGAGGATCGAAAGGAGGGAAAGTGCAATCAACGCATTCTTTAACCCGAGCAACCTTAAGGCTGAGGATACAGCCGAAAGGTATGCTAATCCAAGGAGAAGCAGCGAGTACGCTAAAAGTGCCGAGAGTAAGCTTCCGGAAATGTAGGTCAGGGAATAAAACATCAGGAGAAACGGAATCGAGAATTTCAGGAAAGTAAAAATTTCCGAGAGGATTCTGCCGAACAGAAAGTCCCTGACGCTTACCGGATACAGAAAAATCGAATGATGTTCTTTAAAAGTGATGACCTTCCCCCTCATTCGCGCCGCATCAAGAAATATCAAAGCGGAAATTACAGCCGACAGATACCTTTTTAACTCTTCCAGAGGAATTAAACTCGTCACCATTCTGTACATTTCGACTACCAATTTGTTGTCGATCAGAAGAAGAAAGAAAGGCGCAAAACCGAGCAAAATTAGCAAGTCGAGGACTATCAAATACCTATGAACGCGGTAAGCCTTGAGCTGATTTACAATTAGAACTCTTGCCACGCCAAGAAACTTCACTTCGCCACCTCCAAGAAAAAGCGTTCAAGCTCGTCAATTTCTCTAATGCTCGCTTCTGCAACGAGTTTCCCTTTGGATATCACTCCAACTCTATCGCAGAACTTCTCCACTTCGGCAAGCTGGTGGGTGGAAATTAGGGCGGTGGCTTTCATCCTCCTTATTTCTTTCTTGAAAACGTGTTGCGATTCTGGATCCATGTTCGCCATCGGCTCGTCCATTATCAGAATCTCCGGCTCGTGAAGAAAAGCCACGCATGCTGCTAATTTCTGAACCATTCCCTTCGACATGCCAGCAACGATTTTATCTCCTTCCAAAGAAAAGATGTTGAGAAGGTACTCGATTCTGTCCTCGCAATCCTTAAGTCCCCTTAATTTCGCTGAATAAACCAGAACTTCCTTGGCTGTCAAATACGGAAAGAGGACGGGTTCTTCCGGAATATAACCAATCTTTTTCATGACTTCCGCTCTGTTTTTCACATCCACCCCGTCGATTTTAGCCACCCCACCATCTGGCTTAAGCAAACCGACGAGAATTTTTAGCGTCGTACTTTTTCCGGCTCCGTTTGGGCCAAGTAAAGCGTAGACTTCTCCGTAATCGACTCTAAACGTCAGACCGTTCAGAGCAACCGTTTTTCCAAAATTCTTCTTTAAATCAACTACCTCTATCGCAAACACACCCAACGTTAAAGAAAATGCATAAAATTTTTATGAAACTTATCTACTCCAACTTTCTGGGAACTGCGCTTTCCCCAAAATTTAGTAAAAGAGTTACAACTTGAGAGTCTTCTGTCACCAAAGCCAGCTGAAAAACGACGGAAGTTGCGTATATTGTCCGATCAAAGTAATCCTTCAAGCCCTTATCAATCAAAAGTCTATCTGCGATTTCTTCAATCTCAGAGTTGGTGAGAGGTGTAGCTCTAAGGAGGTTTTTCGTTCTGAACACTACTCAACCCTCAATTATGCCCGCCTCCTTTTGAATCTCGATGCTAAGTTTTTCCTATTTCTTCGAAGCTAAGCTTTACTTTCTTGGGTTTTTTTCAGCAGATCCTCGATCGTCGGGTTTACTTCTAATAAAACCCTACCCTCACCAACAACTTTCGCTATTACCGTGCTCCCCGGCTTCAGATTCAGAATTTTCCTGAGCTTTGAGGTCGTGTCCATTCGGATTTTGCTCATCGTCAGAAATATTCCAATCTCGCGGATTCCGAGAAAAGTCTCAAAAGTATTGTGACATCCATTCGAACCTTGGGTAAAGT
>NZ_WANY01000255.1:0-2276 GCF_015521575.1 Ferroglobus sp. | reverse complement strand
GTTTAAGGGAGGAGTTAAACGTTCCAAGCGGAGAGAGACACGAGTTGTGTAGAGCCGTTCACGCTGAGCAGAACGCGATAATACAAGCAGCCGTTCACGGGGTGAGCATAAAGGGTGCTACGCTTTATACAACCCATCAACCTTGTATAATGTGCGCAAAAATGATAATCAACGCCGGAATAGTTAGAGTCGTTTACGGGAAAAGATACGCCGATGAGAGGGGATTGGAGTTTTTAAAAGAGGCTGGGATAAAAATAGATTATATGCCAGTGGAGGAATAAAATTTTAAACGTTTAAATTTCGGAAAGTATATATCAACTAAAAAAGAGTTTTAGTATGGAAGAGAGACCCTCCGAAAAGGAAATCGTAAAAATTCTTCACGCTATTCTTTACGCTTTCGAGGCAACCGTGGGCACTCCGGGGAGTAAAGTTCTAATCCACGTTTCAAGAAAAATCCCCGAAATATTCGGAAAGTTCGGATTTGATTTGAGAAAGGGAGAAAATCCGGAAGAGAGCGTTAAAAAACTCCTGGAAATACTTGAAGAAACCGGAATGCTGAAGGACACGGAATTTAAACGTATAGACGAGCACACATTTGAATTTAGGCTTGGTGAGTGCAGCTTATCTGATTCAAACGTTCACGAGCTGTTGAAAAGCGAGAAAGTCTTCTGCCCGTACTCGATAGCTGTTGCCGCCGTTTTGAGAGAAGTGACTGGAAGAGACGTTGTTTTGAGCGAATCGGAATTAACGGAAAAGGGAAGCGTAACGAAGATGAGGCTTTACAAATACGTGGTGCTGTGAGAAAAATTTTTCCCAACGTTTAGGAATACTATAATGTGAAGTGCCGGCACTGCGGAAGGTGCTGCTTGGAGATGGGTACAAAGATATACGCAACTCCCTCGGACATAAACAGGTGGGTGAGGGAGGGTAGGAGCGACATACTTAAGCATGTGCTCGTTTATTCTTACTACGACATATTTCTGGGAGAGGTCGTTGAAGGAGGAGAGCTCTGGTTCGACGAATACGGAAACAAGCTTGATAGATGTCCGTTCATAGAGGAAAAAGAGGGAAAAATATTCTGTAAAATTCACGAAACCAAACCTGAGCAGTGCAGAGAATACAAGTGTTGGGAGTAAACTTTATAGCAGAAGGGAGGGATGAAGAATTATGCAGATGAGGGAAAAGTGCAAGGACTGCATGATATGCTTTAAGAACAGGAGAGACAAGAAATGATCGACTTCTTAGACAACTTCGGAGTTCTCGTTTTCAGAAGAAAAAGGAGTAGTTTCCTTCCTCACATCACCATCAGAGTTGGAGGCACTGATTTTCACGTCGACAGCTATCCCGGGAGGGGGTTTAACCTCATAACTCACGCCCATTCCGATCACTACGGTTTGAGGAACATTCTCAACTTTAAAGCTGTAGCAAGTAAAGAAACCGCTAAGATTCTCTCAATTATAGGCGAAAAGAAGTTTAGGGGGATAACTTTCAAAGTGGGCGACACGCTAAATTTAAACGGCGTTAAGATAAAAACCTACGATACCTTCCACATAATCGGCTCAACCGCATTCTACTTCAAAGATTTTGACGTTCTCGTGACCGGAGACGTGAAGAATTACGAAGAGCTACCGAAATGCTCTTTGCTAATAACCGAAGCAACCTACGCCAATACGAACTACTGTTTTGAGGACGAGATAGACGTTTTTATTGAGAAAGCAGAAAAAGGAGAAGTTTTCGGCGCTTATCCAATCGGAAAAGCTCAAAGGGCAGCGAAAATACTTGAGGAGAATGGAATCGGATTCGAGGCGGATGGATTGATAGCGAAAATCGCTGAAGCTTTCGGGTTGAGAGCAAATGGTGGAGCAAAAATCGTTTCAACGAAGGAAGTGAGGAAATACGACGGTTACTATTTGAGCGCTCAAAAATTTTACAGAAAGAGAATAACGCTAAGCGATCACCTTGATTGCAGGGGTTTGATGGAGATGATAGAGCACTGCGACCCAGAGCATGTGATTTTCTACCACGGAAAACCCACTAAAAACTTTGAAAAGGAGTTAAAAAGTAGAGGATACAAATTTTCAACCCTCGATGACCTTGAGTACCTTCACCTGTAAATTTTCACCCCCTTCGGGAGATAATTCGTAAATCCACAATTGCTACAAGCCAAGTACGTAAATTCGCTGTCCTCCCCTATAACGACGAACCTTCCGTTACCGCAACTCGGACACATCTCCATCACCTTTGCAATGATAAATTATTATGGTTTTAAAAGGCTT
>NZ_WANY01000254.1:0-3148 GCF_015521575.1 Ferroglobus sp. | reverse complement strand
GATCACAAGAAGTACATGGCACAGAGAGCAAGAATGAGCTACCACCTCAGAGGACTGGAAGAGGACGGACTCGTAGAGACTAAGAGGGTAGGAAAGAACGTGAAGATCTCGCTGACGGTTTTAGGAAGAGCCGTAAATCTGGTGAACTAAAAAATTTTTAACTTTAACCTTTTTTACTCCCCTATAAAATCCAGAAGTGTCTTTCTTTTAAAGAAGCTCGCCACCTTCCTTATGTCCTCTTCGAAGTACTCCTTCAGCTGCGGTTTGTACAGAACTGCCGCTGGATGATACGTCGGAATAATCTTTACTTTCTTTCCGTCAAGTTCTGCTTCGAAAATCTTACCTCTATCAGCAGATATCCCTCTGAATTTCTTACCGAAAAAGTTCAGTATCTCCCTTGCTGAATGTCTTCCGAGGCAAACTATCACGTCCGGCTTTATTTCGTAGAGTTGTCTTATGAGATAGGAGAAGCATTTCTCTACCTCCTCCGGTTTTGGATCGCGATTGTTCGGCGGACGGCATTTCAAAATATTTGTGATGAATACTTCGCTCCTTCTCATTCCGTATTTCTCCAGAGTTTTCGTCAGATACTGTCCGGCAGCCCCTACAAAAGGTCTTCCCTGCAAATCCTCTTCCCTTCCCGGAGCTTCTCCGACGAAGACAATCTTAGCTCTCTCGTTTCCCTCTCCGGGGACGTAATTCGTTTTAGTTTTGTACAGTTCGCATCTTTTACATTTCCTGATTTCTTCGTGAATTTCTTCGAGTGTCAAAACTTCAACACCCTCGCAGACACTATTACCGGATCCCATATCGGAGTGAAAGGTGGAGCGTAAGCCAAGTCTGCGAAGAATAAATCTTTCGTCGTAAATCCGGCCTGAATTGCCGTGGCGAAGACGTTGATTCGCATCGTCACCATCTCGTAACCAGCAACTTGTGCCCCGAGTATTCTGTTTGTATCTGCATCTTTAATAGCCTTTATAAAAGTCTTTTTCGCTCCGGGATAGTAGTGGACTTTCGTGTTAGCTTGTATAAACGCAGATTTTACGTTGAATCCCTCTTTTTTCGCTTCCTCTTCACTGAGTCCGGTTTTTCCTATCTGCAAATCGTAAAACTTCGTTATCTGCGTCCCAACAACCCCCGGAAATTCTATGTTTCCCCCAGCCATGTTAACTCCAGCTACGTACCCCATTTTGTTCCCAGCCGGAGCTAAGGGGATCCAAGCTGGCTTTTTCGTCACAAGGTTTATCGTCTCAGCACAATCTCCCGCTGCGTAAACGTTCTCAACATTCGTTTCCATTTTCGCATTCGTCTTTATCGCCCCCGTCTCTCCAAGCTCTACGCCAAGCTGCTTCGCCAACTCAACATTCGGCTTCACACCTGTGGCAAGAATAACCAAATCCGCTTTGTATTCCCCTTTATCCGTCACAACCTTTTCGACCTTATCCTTGCCCTCTATAGCCTCAACGCTTTCTTCAAGCTTAAGTTCAACTTTTTTCTCCATTTCCTCCCTTACAATGTTCGAAATTTCCTTGTCGAAGGTCGCTAACGGTCTGTCGAGGAATTCGATGACCGTCACTTTTTTGTTTATAGCAGAAAAAGCTTCCGCCATTTCAACTCCAATGTAGCCAGCGCCAATTATAACAACGTTCTCAGCTTCCTTCGCAGCCTTCCTTATTCTGTCAGCATCCGGAGGAAGATCGACTGTAAAGACGTTTTCCAAATCAACCCCCTCTATCTTAGGCACTTTCGGCGAGGCTCCGGTAGCGATTAAAAGCTTGTCCCACTCGTAAGTTTTTTCTTTTCCGTTCTCCTCCACCCTCAACTTTCCGTAATCGACTTCAATTACTCTCGCATTTAAATGTAAATCTATCCCCCTCTCTTTAACGAAAACTTCCGGTTTGTAATACATCAGCTCTTCGCTTCCGAAGTCGAATTCTATCGCATAAGGAATGCCGCACGGAGCGTGGCTGACGAAAGATGTCGCCTCAAAAACGGAAACTTCCCATTCCGGTTTTAACGCTTTAACTCTCGAAGCCGCACTCATCCCTGCTGCTCCACCGCCGATAATAGCTACTTTCATGCTCTTTTATGAAATTCCCACCCTTAAAAATGTTATCAGATTTTGCCGTTCAAAATATCATTCGCTAAAATCCTGTTATCGTACTTTTCGATGCTGTAGTTGTCCCAGAAAACGCATGTGCCTAAAACAATGACTTTTCCCCTTCCAAACTCCTCGTAAGCTGCAAAGCACTTGCTTCCGTTGTTGCATTCCGCAGATGTAAAGCCTTCGACGAAAGCTCTTCCTCCAACCACGCTCGAAGAACAAGGCATTACCACAACATGATCTCCATATTTTGCTAAGGGATGCATTTTATCCCCATCATTGTTCTTTTCATCCACTATCACGTCGCTGCTTATTCTCATCTCCAATCCAAGCTTTTTTAGAACGCTGTTTATTATCCCAGTTACATTGTCAAGGTTGTTGTAGTAAGAGGCGAAAACCACCGTTTTTCCCTTTTTCAACCAGCTCTTAATCCTCGAAATTTCCCTAAGCTTGAACTTAACTTCCGGATAATTAAAAACGATGACATCATAGTTTTCAAGTTTGTAAAAGCTGTAGACGCAATCAACTTCAGAATCGACGAGAGTCCTGAGCTTAGAGAAGTAGTAATAATCGTCCACGATAAACTCCCCATGGGTGGCATCCCAACCTACCCTCAAGTAACCACCTCCTGAAAAAAGAGAAAAGGAGTTTGAATAAAAAACTTATGAGAAGAGTTTTCTCGCTATAAGTAGTTTCATTACTTCGCTTGCTCCTTCGGCGATGTCCAAAACCTTCGCATCCCTGTGAGCCATCTCAACTTTCGAATTTGAAAGCAAGCCGAAACCCCCGTGAATTTCCATCGCGATATCAGCAGCCTTCTTTGCCACTTCGGCAGCTTTTAGTTTGCAAATGGCTCCAGAATAGTTCGTATCCCCCATATCTTTTGCAAAACCGTAAATTAGCTTTCTCAGAGCCTCTATATCAGCTGCAAGCTCGGCAAGCATGAATTGCACAGCCTGCAAATCCGCAAGCTTTCCTCCAAAAGCTTCCCTACTTTTAGCTCTCTCCACAGCCAAATCGAGACACCTTTGGGCTATTCCTATC
>NZ_WANY01000253.1:0-2202 GCF_015521575.1 Ferroglobus sp. | reverse complement strand
GGGAATTCGATAGCTTGGGCAGAAAGGGGGAGCTTTCAATCCTCTTTTCATCGAGTCTGACAGCGTTGAGAAACTCTGAACGGTTGCGAGTGAAAACTTTCAATCCTCTTTTCATCGAGAAAAAGAGCTAAAACTAAACGTAAAGCGAGAAACTCCAAACTTTCAATCCTCTTTTCATCGAGAGAATCGTATATAATACGCACATATTTGAACTTTTTGATGTGAAATATTTGTTGTAGAGAAATGTTTTTAATTTTCCGTATCAAAAATGATTTAATGAGGTTAACTGAATATGGACATTTGCTAATTGACGATTTCGGTGTGACACTCAGGAAAAAGAAGAAGAGAATTTTGATAATTACAAAAGAAGGGAAGGAGGAAATCCCCATAAAATCTGTTCGAGACGTGATTATTTCGGGGAAAGCTAATATTTCAAGTGAGCTTTTGAAAGCTTTAGCAGAATCTGGAGTTGATGTCTTGCTTACGACTCCCATGGGTAAGCCTGTGGCGAGAGTTGTGAGTGCGAAACTTGGCGGAACGGCTTTGAACAGAATCGAGCAGTATAAGAGCTTGGAGGATTCGAGGGGAGTTAAAATAGCGAAATTTATCATAGCGGGAAAAACGAGGAATCAGATGTCGAACGTCAGATATTACTCGAAGAGCAGAAGGATGAACGAGGAGCTTTCGACGAGGCTCTACGAAATTTACGAAGCAATTAAAAGGAGATATGAAACTTTTCTCGAAGAGGATTTTGAAGATCTTGAAGCTGCCAGAAAGAGAATACTCGCTTACGAGGGAGAGATCGCAAATTATTATTGGGATGCAATAAAACTCAGCTTAGACGGTTGGAATTTTCCGGGGAGGGAGCAGAAAAGCGAAGATCCGGTTAATTTATCTCTGAACATCTGTTACAACCTCCTCTCGAATCAAATCTGGAAGTATACGCTAAAATTTGGTCTCGATCCTTTCATGGGTTACGTTCACGTCGACAGACCGGGAAAGCTTTCTCTCGTCTTCGACTTGATGGAGCCCTTCAGGCCGATGGTTGACAGATTCGTTGTGAGCTTCTTGAAAAGGATAACTCCAGCCTATTTCTCCGAAAAAGCTAAAGGTAACACGATAGTCACGCTGAAAAATCAGTTTTTCTCTGACTTTATGCAGAACAGAATCGAATACAAAGGCAGAAAGATGCAAATGGAGACGGTGATGTTCTACTATTTGCAGGAGTTCGTTTCTTTCCTAAAGGGGAACAAGGAGAGTTTCACGATCCCCTACATCCCGTGGTGATTGGAATGTACTACCTTGACGTTATCGAGGTGAAAAGGCTGACGAGGGATCTGCTTCCGAGGGTTAGGGAAAATCAGATAGACGACAGGCTGCGGGGCTGGAACTGGTTCGATTCTCCCGTCAGACCTTACTCAAACGAGCTTCTCTTACCTGTTTGGGATGTGGCAACATCTATTTGCCCGACTCGAAGGGATGCTTGGATAAGACACAAAATTCTGAGAAAATCCGTTCCGACGACCGTTCAGCAGGCGAAGGGATTCATTGTTCACAAGATAGTGTCCTCGATGTTTTTAAAAGCAAAAAAGCTCGTTTACCTCGGATACGAAGATTTAAGAGATGAACTAATAAAATCCGCAGAGGAAAACCTCAAAAACGAGCTAAAGGAAATGAGCAAAAATTTGGAGATTAAGGAGAAAGATGTAGAGGAACTCAAGGATTTCTGCATGAAGATAGCAAAGTGGCAGGCTACAAGGATAGAGAGCAAGGTTTTTGAAGTTAAAGCTAAGTATCCTTTCCTGAACGAAGAAAGCTTGGTTCAGCTATCTTTTCCTATAGCGACGGAAACGGTGGTCGATGGAAGCTTGCTTGGCTTGAGCAAGTATTTGAGAGCCGATGCAGCTTGGATGCTTGGAGGAATTATTTTCGACGTGAAGCTTGGAAGAAGAGAGGAGTGGCATAGACTGCAAGTAGCTGGCTACGCTTTAGCCTTTGAAAGCGTTTTTGAAAGGCCTGTTGATATTGGCTGCACGGTTTACGTTTCAAGAGCCGGCAACGGGATAAGAATTGATAGGGATTTCTATATAGTGGACGACTATTTAAGATCGAGTTTTCTTGAGAAAAGGGATGAGCTGCAAATGACGTTGCTCCGTGACTCAGAGCCGGATGTAGCAGATAAGTGTCCCAGATACTGCATTT
>NZ_WANY01000252.1:0-3285 GCF_015521575.1 Ferroglobus sp. | reverse complement strand
GATGTGAATATTTTAAAAGGCTGTGAGTGCGGAAACAACAAATTTCTTTACATTCCAAAGGTTAAGGGGAGAGAAAAGGAGGAGCTTGAAGAACAGTTTGAGAAAATTGAGAGCGTCAGGATAGTAGCTCCGGGAACTTACGAGATAAACATCGAGAAGCTCCTTGAGAGGGACGAAAGCATAATAGCTTTGCAAGAGAATGGGAGATACGCGATACATCTTCCTTCCCTTATCAAAAAGAAGAAGAGAAAATGAGGTTAAAGCTTCTCTTAATCTTGTATGCGATTTCGATCTCTCTAAAGCTTATCGGCTATTTAAAAACGAACTACTTAATTCTTCTTGCCGAATCTTTCCACAACTTAACTGATGTTATGATAGTCTTAAATCTTCTCTACGCTTTGAGAGTTGCTTCGAAGCCAGCAGACTACTCTCATCCCCTCGGTCACGGCTTGGCTGTTAACATCGGTTCGCTAATTGCCGGAGTAGCCTTCATAACGATAATCTCCTACGAGCTTGTTAAAGAAGGGGTAAGCAGAATTTTTTACGAGGTGGAATACGGGGAGGGAGCTTATCTCTACATGCTCGCGAGCATGCTTCCGATAGTTCTCGCTTTTTTCGTAATGGAAAAGAGGGGTGTGGCTGAGAGAACTGCCAAGATGGAGCTTAGAAACGACATTCTCTCAGGATTTTCCGCCACCGTTGGCGTTCTTGCAGCGGAAAGGTTTGCAATCATCGACTCCATTTTCACGATCTTCATCGCAGCTATCATCGGCTACAGTGGTTACATGCTCGTGAGGGAGAATTCGAGAATTTTAATGGGAGCGAGTCCGGATGAAGAGTTCTATGATAAAGTTAGGGAAATAGCCGAATCTTTTGAGGAAGTTCACAGCGTTCACGACGTGATAGCAACTTATATGGGGGAAAACAAAATCCACGTTGATATGCACGTGGTTGTTGATGGAGATATGACGGTGAGGGAAGCTGATAGACTGACAGAGAAAATAGCAAAGAAAATGATGGAAAACCTTCCAGAGTTAGGTTACGTTACAATTCACGTTTGTGCTGAGGAAAAGGATAGGTTGAAGTCCACCTACGAAAAAATAATGGGAGAAATATGATTATTCTGACTCTATCCCAACAGCCGTTAGAAATCTTCTTTTTATAGCTTCCGTCACGAGTTTCGCAAGGGTTTGCTTGTCCGTAACGTCTCCGAATATTCCGAGGGGAATTTTTCCTCCGGCAGCGTGGGCGTGTCCGCCGGCACTCCCCACATCCCCAAAGGCTTTTTTAAGAACCTCTCCAATGTTTATCCTCACGTCTCTGTTTCTTGCGGAGATGTAGACTGCATCCTTCATAATTCCGAAGACCAAAACTGTGGAAATTCCTTCCAATTTTAGAAGGAAGTCCGCTGCTTGCGGAAGCGTATCCCTATCGTTTATGAATCCTGCAAAGGAGATCAGGAAGGATGAGAAAATTTCTCTGTTCTTTATCGCTGTTCCAATAACATCGAGGGTTTCGGTAGACAAAGCTGGACCTTCCATCTTCTCTATCAGCTCGTTATCAACGAAAGGATAGAGGAAAGCTGCCGCAAGAAAATCAGCAGTCCTTGTATTCTTTTTGAACTCCTCGGTTTCTGTCTGAATTCCGAAGAAGAGAGCAGTGGCGAGCATTCTTGTCGGGACTATTTTCAAATCCTGAATGTACTGGGTTAAAATCGTTGCTGTTGCGCCAACATCGTTTCTTAGGTCGTAATACTCCGCTTCGACGCTTTCCGCAGGATGGTGGTCGATGACTATTGAAAGGGTTATGTCTTCGGGAATCGAGTTATTTACTCCAATTCCGGAAGAATCGACCAAAGCGAATTTATCGTAAATACTTAAATCCACTTCCGAAGCCTTGAGCATTTCCACATTCAATAAGTTAACCATCGCACGATTTTGTTGATGGGCTATCTCCCCGTAGTAAAGAATGTCTGCCGCAACGCCGAAATGCTTCGCAATCTCTCTCAAAGCCATAGCCGAAGATATCGCATCCGGATCGGGGTTGTCGTGAGTAAAGATGGCAAGCCTCTTACAATCCTTTAGGACGTTTTTCAGCCTTTTCAGCTTTCTAAGGTTTTCAGCTCTTTTGAGCTGATTCAGTAAACTTGTTTTCATCGCATCGTACGGAGTTATTACGATATCGGCTCCCGAAGACTCAAGCTCCTCACTCGCTTTAAAGCTTGAAGCTCTCGTTACTATTAAAACCTCAGGGGCGAGAGATCTTATTTTTTTCACAACGTTGAGATTCGTCTGGTCGTTTGCGGTAAGAACTAAAACAGCCTCAGCATCGCTGATGTTCAACTTTTTCAAAGTTTCATCTTTTTCTATGTCCCCTATTACAGCTTCGATCTCCTGATCCTTTAAAACCTCCACTTTCTCGGGGTTTTTATCGACCGCTATAACTCTCTTGCCAGCCTGAATGAGATCCATTATTACTTGGGAGCCAAAGCTACCGCAACCCAATATTATGTAGTCGTAACTTTCCATTGTCGGGAAATGTAGGAAGAAAGATATATAAAGGTTTTTCATTAGTTTCGGCATGGAACTAGAGGAGATAAGGGAAAAAATAGCTGAGAAATACCTTGAAATTGATAAAAAGTCGGGAGAACTCTTTTTGCTTGCGGTGCTTTTCGAAGAAGTTGGGGAGCTTGCGGAGGCTGTGAGAAAAAGAGATAGAGAAGCGGTAGAAGAAGAACTCTGCGATGTACTCTTTATGGTTTTGAGTTTAGCCAATTATTTTGACGTGAAACCCGAAAACGTGCTCGTAAAGAAGTACGTTGAGAGCGATCCGTCTTCAAGATGGGATCTTCCTTAACTTTTTGAGCACGAGCTCCTTCTTCCTCAAAGCTGCCTCGAAAGCCTCGTCGATCTTCTTCTTCATCTCTTCGAAGTTTTCCGGTTTATCCTCGCCGACGAGCTTCTTAATCGGAGTGTAGGCGCTCTCTCTAAACCTCGGCTTCAGCTCCTTTTCCGTTCCATCTTCGATTAGGTAAGTTCCCTCTCCCTCTTCAACTCTTCCGACCTCTTCAACTCTAACACCCTCTTTTTCAATCTCGTCGGCGATCTCGTTAGCGACATTTTCTGGACAGATTATCATCAGGGAATCTATGGAAACCCCGAGAAAATCGATTTCCAGTTCCTCAAGCATGTCCAGAACCTTCTTGTTTACAACATTTCTCAACTTTTCATAGTCGAAAACGAGCTTCGTCTTCGAAACCCTTGATATTTCCATCGCATCCCCTCT
>NZ_WANY01000251.1:0-2080 GCF_015521575.1 Ferroglobus sp. | reverse complement strand
CCGTTACAGATTCGAAGAAAAGATTCTTCATCGCATCTCTTATCGATTGATACGGATTGAGGTAATCCAAATACTCGCCGTTGTATCCGAGCAGCGACGACATTACAACGATAAGAATCGGATTTTCCACAAGCATGTGGTTGTTCGGATCAGCCAGATTACCTTCTCTTGGCAATGATTCTTTGTAGTTGTAAACGTGGTATATGTAGACTTTCCACCTTATTTCTTTTGCAATCTCAGCCAATCTGTTTTCGATCATGCGGTAATGTGTTTTATTTGTCTTGTAGAGATATTCTCTGAGGAAGTCGAAAGCCAAAGCGTAGTATAAAGCATTCTTCTCAGCTCTCAGGTATATGTGTTCGGTTCCTCCGTAAATAGTCTTTCCTTCCACCTCCTTTCCAGCCGTTAAAAGAGCTTCAGTTGCCTTTTTAGCGTATCTTTCATCTCCAGTCAATAGGTAGGCAAATGCGAGAGCCAATATCTTTCTACCCTTGTAAGAAGCGTAGGTTAGATCGTCGTCAAGGTAGGAATTCGCTCTTCCTATGAGAAACTTCCTCCAACTCTTGTAAGGTTCGACATCCTTGTATTTTACAATCGGAATCTGCGAAACGTCGCTGAAAAGCATGTACGGATGAGCAGGAACAAGGAACCTCACAGCCCGGTTGTTCTCCTCAAGGACATCTTCAGGAGAGACTACCCTAACTTCGACCTTCACGATGCCATCTCTGTAATCATAAACTCCAAGTGTCTTTCTAACGCTCCCACCAGCGGGAACAGAGAAACTTTCCGTTTCACCAACCTTTTCGTCGTTTATCCAGAGTTCAAGCTTCACGTTTTTTGCATCCAAACTTCCAACGTTTCTGACCTCTGCAGAAATGGTCACCGATGTTGGTTTGCTGTAAGGAGTTTCCGGATCGAAAGCGATGTAAGACGGCTTTACCTCAAGTTCCGGTGCATCGGTAATCGGCTGAGAGATAAATTCCGCATAACTTCCGCTTTTTCTCTCGTTGTTGACCTCTATGAAAACAAGCCTCTTTTCTCTACCGAAAATCTTTTTCGCTTTTATTCCGCTGTCGGGCGGATTCACGTTGATCTGCCACGGAGCCACTCTTAACTGGGAGCCATTTTTCGTCACCGTGACGTTGTCAAGAAGAATCCATCCTCCGCCAGCGAGACTGACGTACCTTATCTTCACCCTTTTACCGTAGGCATCCCCCAAATCCACCACGACGTGCATCGGATCTACTGGAGGTGCTCTTCCACCGCTCCTCGGGAAGTCGGTAGCTCTAAACGTCTTTATTAACTGGTCTTCGAGGTAAATCTCCAGCTTCGCTGTCGTCGGATACCAGTAGCCTTTAATATCGAAAGACAATTCATAGTTCTGAGCAGTGACTGGCTGGAATAGTAAACCTATCAGAAGAATTAACCCCACTAAGGTCAGGTCCCATCTCATGATAATAGTTGTAATGGTGAGTAAAAAAGCTTTTCTATTGCTTTTCTGAGATATAAAACTTCCGTTAAACATTTATACCACTTTGTTTATCTGTTAGGTTTAACTGAGGTTACCTTCCATGAAAATTGATAGCATAAGAAAAATCGTAAATATAAAAGATCCAAACGTTGACGTATTTGCAATTTTACTAATCATTCTGACTTTCATCGGGTTTGTAATTCCCACGATATACCTCTACATTCCCCACGGAACTGACTCCTACTCCCACATCTTTTACACAAAAATTTTTTATGAAACCAATTCTATTGATGAATTCTACAATAAATTGCAAAACGACTACTTTACGAAAACGAGCTATCCCTTTGGTTTCAGACTCTTCAGCTCGCTTGTGATGAAAATTTCTTCGATCGACGCTTTTTCCCTCTCAATTTTACAGCCTCTAATCATCCTTGCATTTTCAGCGTTACTATATTTTATATACTCAAGAGAGATGATCGAAGAAAAAGATCCGAAAATTCATTCTCTTTCCGTACTTTTTATGCTAAGTATGCCGGTGATAACGATCGGGATACTAAACTTTGAAACGGACTCTTTCATGTTTCCTTTTATAATTCTAATTTTCACTCT